>MWEJ01000011.1 GCA_002071025.1 Verrucomicrobia bacterium ADurb.Bin070
AAGGGAATCGACGTCGAAGCCCTATCCAACTGGTCGTAGGCCGCCAGACTCTTTGGAAGTGTTTCCAAGCGTTCACCCGCCCACACCACAAAACGGATCGAATCCTGATAGACGGTCAACTTCTCATGGTCGAATAGCCCGTTCATGATGACAGTGTAAGAGCTCGTGCGTGCCACATTCAAGATTATGATTACGAGCAAGATTACGATTACGAATCACGGACCCCAACAGAACTGCCATGCGCCCTTCATCCCGATCGGCCTTCCGTTTTTGCTTTTCGTTTTTGCTTGATCAATCACGACGCGACAGGCATAGTCTGGGCATTGTAAAAGCGACACTGGCACCGCCGGAAGTCCTGCGCGGCGGCATGAGAGGTGTTGCGGCGCGCCTTTCAGGACCCGTTCCGTGACGCGCAACCCCTCGGGCTGAACCATGAACAAACATCTGACTGTGTTGACGCTGCTGCTAGCCGCGCGACTCCTTTGCGCGGCTGACACGCCCGCCGTGGATCTTTACGCGGGCTGGAGCTGGCTGCCTTACGGCTATGGCTGGCACGGCCCTTACCGCAGCCCCTACGCATCCGCCGGATGGCCGTGGCAGCCGCATGCGGGGATCCTGTTTCCGCTGGACGGACCTGACCGTCTGCTGCGCGGCGGCCCCTACGGCTATTCGGGCTACGGGTATTCACCGTACAGTTGGGGGTTTGACTATGGTGTGCGCATACGGCTGGATGAGCGGCCCCTTTTCGCCATGCCGGATGATCCGCACGCGCCGACGTTGCCAGGAGCCGCACCGCTTACGCTACGCGATCCGTCGCAGGAAGAGAACTGGACACGCGCCTTCAATGACCTGCTGGACGGACATGACCTTGAGGCTTGGCGGATCCGTGCCGCAACCAATGGCCCGGCTCACTCGCCAAACACATAAACCAGACCGAGACGGTCGGCGACCGCGCGCACGCCAGGCATGAACGTGTTGAGCGGCAAATCGGCCGGCGCGTAGACAAAGAGCAGTCGCACCTTACTGTCAGCCCCACCGGTCTGCGTCACCAGCTTGGGCAACTCCGCCCACTCCGTAAACGGATAGTCGCGCGGCGTCAGCTTGGGATCGAGTCCCTCGACCGTCCAATCCTCCTCGATGAAGACCAGCTTCTTGCTGAGTGCGCCGTCCGCCGCGCGCGTCACATGCAGCTCAAACGGCTGCGGGTGGCGGTCCTTGCGCTCGCGCCACTTTTCCAGCGGCAGGAAGGCCTTGGGATAGAGCCCGTCATCGGCCTTGCCGTCCAGTTTGATGCCCTTGCCGTCCAGCATGTCGAAGACGCGCGCCACATCCGCCGCGCGGCGCAGCGGCATCGCGTCATCAAACCGCACGGTCACATACGGCTCGCGGCCGGATCCGGCTTGAGCGCGCAACCAGGACAAAACCTCGGCCATCTCACCCTCTGTGGCCGCGCGTCCGTCAGCGTGGGCGCAAGTGAGCGTCACCCGTCCGCCGTCCCACGCGGCCGAGACCGTCAGCGGCAGCACGCGCGGGCGGCCGTCGGCCGGCAGCAGCGGACGCAGCACGATTTCGAGAGGTGCCCCGTAGGGCAGGGCCTCCGCCAGTGACAACCTGCCGTAGACTTCGCTCTGACCGACTTGAAAAGGCACGTCGAACACCGTATCGGGGGCATTGTACAGCGCGATCACCGAAGAGGGCATATTGGTATCCGCCCGACACGTCGCGCCCTCCCAGCACGCACCCGTAAAGACCAGACCGCCTTCACCCACCAGCGGTGCCGCCGTCTCTTTGTCATCGATCAAAACCTGCAACGGGCGGGTGGGCGCGTCTGACACATCAAGGCGGCGCACCGTCACCTCGACACGCTCGCCGCAGGGCCAGAAGCGGAACGGGCGGCTGCCGACACACCCGCCGCGCGCGAGCCCCAGACATTCGACAGCACGCACGATGTCGCCGGGCAGCGCGATCGTCACGGCCACCGCCTCATAGGCGCGATCGCTCAGAGGCCCCACCAGCAAAAATTCGGCCGTGATCCCGACCCGGTGTCCCACCGCCTCGGCCAGCAGGCGCACCTCGCGACGTTGCCTGTCGGCAACCACACCGCGCCAGACGTCGCCGGCCGGTACGGCGTGGGCCTGGGCGGCCTGCCACGCCGCCACCGCGTTGGTGTGGACCGTGCGCCACTCGGCCGGCCCCGTGAAGCCCGCCGCCGCCGCACGCCAAACGGCGCACGCCGCGAGCGCCCCAACCACCCCGACCCTGATTCGCGTCATCTCACACCTCCGCTTGAAGGGACCACCGCTCAGCGCCCGCCCGACACGGCGGCGACTGCCGATTGGAAGCCAGCCGCCGACCGCTCGATCACCGAGTCCTCCACACTGAAGCTCAGCCGAAAATATCCGCTGAAGCCGAAGCCGCGGCCCGGAACGGCCAGCACATTCTGCGCGAGCAGCGCCTGGACGAAAGCCTGATCATCCCCGCCCGGCGCTTCAGGGAAGAAGTAGAAGGCCCCCTGCGGCAGCGCGAACCGGATGCCGGCCTCACGCAGCACGCGGTCCATGGCCGCGCGCCGCCGCGCGTACACCGAGACATCGACGCCCTGGTCGAGCAACGCCATCGCCAGCCGTTGTCCCAGCACCGGCGCATTCACGAAACCCAGCGTGCGGTTGGTCAGCGTGACCGCATTCATGAGCGTCGCCACATCCGGCATGGCAGGGTTTGCGACCAGATACCCCACGCGCTCACCGGCCATCGAGAGGTTTTTCGAGAACGACCCCAGCACCAAGGCGAACGGCGAAAGTGGCAGGATCGGCGGCACGACCGCGCCGTCATACGCCAAAAACCGATACGGCTCGTCGCTCAGCAAGAACAATGGCCGCTCGCGCGCGGCGTTGACGCGGTTGACCAGCTCGGCCAGCGCGGCCAGCGTCTGCTGTGAGTAGACGCACCCGGTCGGGTTGTTCGGCGAATTAATCAACAGCACGCGCGTACGTTCGGTCACCGCCGCTTCGATCGCCGCGACATCCGGCTGAAAATCGGGCGGCAGCGACGGCACGGCCTTGAGCACGCCGCCGAAATGCCCGCAGTAAGAACCGTACTCGACGAAATAGGGCGCGGGGCAGAGCACCTCGTCGCCCGGCTCCAGCACCGCACGGAAAAAGGAGGTCAACGCGCCAGCCGCGCCGCAGGTGACCACCACCTGCGCGGCCTGCACGGCAGTTTGCTGCTGCACGCTCAGGTGGGCGGCCAGCGCCTCGCGGAACTCCGGCAGGCCGGCGTTGGGGCAATACCCCATGCCGAAAGGCTGCGCCACGCGTTCGGCCAGCCCGTGCAGCGCGTCGGCCGCACACGGCGGCGGCGGTATATCGGGATTGCCGAGGCTGAAATCGCAGACGTTGTCTGCCCCGAACTGCTTTTTCAGTTCAATGCCTTTTTCGAACATGCGGCGGATCCATGAAGAGCCCGCCATCTGAGTTTGGATCGCACCTGAAATAACCTGCATGTCACTTCCCTGTAACTTGAGCGTTGAGCGTTGAACGTTACCCAATCGTTTGTTCCCGACGCAACCGCGAGTCGGGCCCCCACGCTTACGGCAGCCCGCCGGCTGTCTCAGCATCGAGCAGACGCGTCGTCACGGCGCCCTGTTGTTTCAAAATCTTCGACCCGCGCGTGATCTTGCACAGGCTGATCCGCAGCTCCTCGGCGATCCTGCGCTGCGTGACGCCTTCCGACAGCCGCTCCAGCAGGCGCCAGCGCAATGTGATGTCGCGCACCTCGCCGGGTGTCAACAGTTCTTTCAGGAACGCGCTCATCTCGTCGGGTGATTCAATCGACGCCAGAATGCCGGCCACGCGCTCAAAAACGCGTTCATCCACTGTGTGTTTCGTCCGCATCGCCGACATCCTTTCCAGTGCGCGGTCACCAAGGGCGTGCTGCCTTCTTCTTCATGGCCTCAAGCGCCTCATCCGCCTCGATTTTGCGTAGTCGTTCTTCCAGCAACGGGAAGGTATTTCTGTTCTTGAACAGCTCGCCACAAATGCCGATGTCGAGAAAATAGACACCGCCCTGTTTGAGCCGGTTCTGCAGATCAAGCGGCGATTCCGCATACCGCAACGCCTTCGGCAGGACGCCCATCAGCGTCCGCGCGGTGCCGTAGGTACCGTTGACCCGGTTGTGCCGCTGACCGAAAAAGAAAATTTCTCCGCGCGACAAGGCCTGCTCGTACCCGGCACGGATACGGTCGAGCCCTTCGATCACTTGCGCCTTATCGCGCGCATGGTCTTCCGGAGACCTGACGGCCTGCGTCGATGCGGCAGGTGCAGGCCGCGCTGCGGCGGGCTGCGGCGCGGCCGCCGGTTCCTCCTCATCCGCAAAAAGATCATCGATGCTCTTAACCGCTTTCTTCTGCGCATCCTCCGCAACCGGCTGAGCGGGGGCAGGCTGCGCCGCCTCCGGCGCGACGGTCTCGAAATCACCGTCCGCGTCTACCGCGCGCGCAGCCGATGCCGGCTCTACGCCGCGCGGCCAAACCACAGGCTGCTCCACTTGAACGCGATTGACAAAGATTCCGTTCCCACGCCGCGTCACCGTATAGGGCGGCGCGAGGTAACGGCCTTCAACAAAAACAAACCCGCTCATACCGGGCACCCCATACGCAATCCCCAGCTCCGCGAGGGCCGTCTCCGTGATCTCCGGCAGTTGCGCGCGCGCCGCGAATACCGCGACGGCTGCAATCCCCACTACCCTAACGATCCATGGTGTGTACATGTCAGTTGCTTTCCTACAAAAAAAGCCCCACTTTGCCGTAATGCAGAATCTCTGAAACCTCACTCCTGAGGTGGGTGCTCTAGGCGACGCCATCCGGACCTGCACAGGGCAGGTGTCCTTGCTGCGTCGCATTCGAACTCCCGATACAAATTGAAGGTCAGAGAAATGCTGCGTATCCGCGCACAAAGCAGGGCCCACTTCGTTTCACTCGCCGGGCCACTCGGCCATCCCCGGCTCCTCTCAAAGAACGATTTGCGTCAGCCTTCGCGAACCTCCACGCCCAAGCCGCTCTTCAACGCCTGAACGATCTTGGAAAAGGCCGCGTTCACCTCCTGGTCCGTCAACGTCCGGTCCGGCGAACGGAACTCCAGGGTAAACGCCATGCTACGCTTCCCATTGCCGATTTCTTTTGATTGAAAGATATCAAAAAGCCGGACTTCGGTCAATTCCCCAGGACCTGCCCGACGCACCGTTTCCACCACGTCACGATGCGTCACCTCGGCGTCTGCCATGAACGCGATGTCGCGTCGAACCGCCGGATACTGCGGCACCGGCTTGACCCCGGACACCTCGCCCGCGCCGGTCAGCAACGGCGACAGTCGCAGTTCCGCCAACGGCATCGGCGCCGTCATGCGCCACTGATGGCGCAGCGCGGCCGACACCAGTCCCATACAGCCGATACGCTCACCGTTGAGCAGAATGTCGACCGCCCACCCCTCTTCCATCGCAGGATGCGCGCTCCGTTCGAACGCCAAACGTCCCGCGTGCAGAGCCGCCGCCAGGTTCTCCACCGCACCTTTGAGCCAGAGCATCGACTCCTCGTTGGCGACCGCACGCCGGCGATCCACGGCTGACCGGCCAAACGGCCCCATCAGTCCCAAGGCCACGCGTTCCTCTTCGCCGGGCTCGCCGTCCACTCCCTTGAAAAAGACGCGGCCCATCTCAAACAGCGCCGCGCTCTCGACCTGGCGCGACGCATTACGCCCGAGCGAGCCCGCGAGCTGCGGCAGCAGCGAATCGCGCAGCACACCGTAATCGGCACTCACCGGATTCGGCAACACCGCCCGCGATGCCGCCCGGCGCGTATCAAACGCATCCAACTCCTGCGCCGAGAGAAAACTGTAGTGCATCGCCTCGCTGAAGCCCATGCCCAACAGGAACTGGCGGCAGCGCGCCCGCACGCGGAACGGCCCGTCGTCCAAGGTTGAAACCGCCGTCGCATCCGGCATGCGGTCCGGAATCGCGTCCAGCCCGTGCATACGCGCAATCTCTTCGATCAAATCCGCCTCAAGCGTCAGGTCCAGCCGCCACGACGGAATGCGGAAGCTCGCGCTCTGCGCATCACGCGCCAACACCTCGAGCCCCAGAGACGTCAACAGGCCGATCATCTCGTCGGCCGGCAGCGCCACACCGATCACGGCCTGTGCCCGCGCGAAACGCAGCGTCACCTCGCCCGCCTTCCAGGCCCGGTTGTCCACATCGACAACGCCCTTGGCCACGCGCGCCTGTCCGTGCTTGGCCAACAGGGCCACCGCCCTGCGGCTCGCCCAATCCGCCAGATCCGGATCAACCCCACGTTCAAAACGGCGCGACGATTCGGTGCCGAGCCCCAGCCGCGTGGCGGTGAACTTGGTTGAAGCCGGGTCAAAAAGCGCGCTTTCCAGCAGCACATGCTCGGTGCCTGCCGCGATCTCGCTGCCTGCGCCGCCCATGATGCCCGCCACCGCGCTCGGCACCTGGGCGTCCGCAATCACCAGCATGCTCGGATCGAGCGTACGCTTCACGCCGTCCAGCGTCGTGATCGCCTCGTCCGGCGCGGCGCACCGCACCACGACCGTACGCTCCGCCAGCGTGCGGTAGTCAAACGCATGCAGCGGCTGACCGCACTCCAGCATCACGTAGTTGGTCACGTCCACCGTCAAGCTGATCGCCCGCACGCCGCACAGCTCCAACCGGTGCCGCATCCAGGCCGGCGACGCCCCGTCCCGCACGCCAGTCATCACGCGCGCCGTATAGCGCGGACACTTGGTCGGATCTTCCACGCGAACCTGCACGAAACGCTCCACCGGCTCGTCGGTCTCAACAAACGCCAGTGAGGGCAAACGCAACGGTCTCCGAAGCAGTGCGGCGAACTCACGCGCGATGCCGATGATCGAGAGGCAGTCGGGACGGTTCCAAGTAATTTCCAGATCAAGCACCGTCTCGGGCGGCGGCAGCACGTCGCGCAGCGGCGTCCCCGGCTTCAGAGCAGGGTCCAGTTCCAAGATGCCCGCGTGATCGTCCGAGAGCCTGAGTTCGCGCGCCGAGCAGAGCATGCCGAACGACTCCACGCCGCGCAATTTGGCTTTCTTGATCGTGAACCCGCCCTCGGGAATCACCGCACCGATACGCGCAAAGGCGACCGTCAGGCCGGCGCGCGCATTGGGCGCCCCGCACACCACCGGCCACGTCCGCTCGCCGTCCGACACCGAGCAGACATGCAGGTGATCCGAGTTCGCGTGCGCCTCGCAGGCCAGCACCTCGCCCACCACAAAGGCGTCGTCGAGCGTCACGCCGACCTCTTCGATTCCCTCCACCTCCACGCCCGAAAACGTCAGCTTGTCGGCTAACTCCTTGACCGACAAATCCGACACATCCACAAACTCATTCAGCCAACTGACCGGTACTTTCATCTCCGAAAACCCTTCTTTCGCTCAACATGGCCACGCTGTGCAACACCATCCGCCTCACGCCAACTGACTCAGAAAACGAGTATCGTTCTCGTACAGCCAGCGGATGTCTGGAATGCCGTACTTGACCATCGCGATGCGCTCGACGCCAAAACCGAAGGCGTAGCCGTAAACCGCTGCCGGATCGTACGCTTCATCACCGCGCGCCCGGTTGACATGCCCGTACACGCGCGGATCCACCATGCCCGCACCGGCGATCTCGATCCAGCCGCTCATCTTACAGACACGGCAGCCCTTACCGCCGCACACGTGGCATGAAAAATCCACTTCGACGCTCGGCTCGGTGAACGGGAAGAAGTGCGGGCGGAAACGCACGCCGGCCTTAGCCCCCATCATCTCCTGCGCGTAGTAGGCCAGCGTAGACTTGAGATCCGCGAGCGACACCGGCTTCGTGTCGACGTAGAGACCCTCGATCTGATGGAAATTCGCGCTGTGCGTAGCATCGGTCGTATCGCGGCGGTAGGTACGCCCCGGCGTAATGATGCGGATCGGCGGCGTGTGGCACGTCATCATTCGAATCTGCACAGGCGACGTCTGCGTGCGCAGCAACCGGTCGCCGGTCAACCAGAAGGTGTCGGAAGCGTCCATCGAAGGATGGTGCGCGGGCGTGTTGAGCGCCGTAAAATTATTGAAGCGCGTCTCGATGTCCGGCCCGTCCGCAACCGTGAAACCCAGCCGCGCGAAGATCGCGGCCGTCTCTTCGATCACCCGCGAGACCGGATGCATCGCCCCCGGAGAGGGCCAACGCCCCGGCAATGTGCAGTCAAAGGCCGCCTGCTCTTTTTTGACCGCGCCGGCGCCCGCCATGCGCTCGCCCAGCGCACTCTCCAGCGCGGCGCGCCACGCCTGGACGCGCTTGCCGAACTCCGGCCGCTCGGCAGCCGGCACCTCTTTCATCTGCTTGATGATCGCCGGCAGCAAGCCGTTGCGTCCCAAATACCTGACGCGCACCTGTTCCAGAGCGGCCGCATCCGCCGCCGCCGTCACTTCGGCCAGCGACCCCGCCTGTTGTGAATCCAATTCCGCAAGTGTCATAAGCCCTTCGCTTTCTGAATAGGCCGCCAAGTTTAGGCCAATGCCCCGCCAAAATCAATGACTCCTTGCGTCACAGCGTTTGCAAGACGGCCTCCCGCTTTGCTATACTGACGCACACTCAAACGCAATCTGACGGCCCGCTAACATGGACTTTTACCGCATCAAAAAAATCCGCCTGATCAACTTCCACAACTTCGTGGATGAAACGATCGAAATCCGTTCCGGCGGCCATCTCTTTATGCTGGGCGACAACGGCTCCGGCAAAACGACGGTCCTAGACGCCGTGCATTATGTGCTGACCGCCGGACGGTCGATGGAATTCAACTCCGCTGCCCGCGTCGCCGGCGCCAAGCACGCGGCTGGCCGTTCGGTCCAAGGCATCGTGATGCGTTACAATATCGAGAGCAACGGGCCGCTCAACCCGAACGGCGGCATCACCTACGCGGCCCTCGAAATCAGCGGCCGCCAAGGGCGCCCGGTCTCCATCGCCATCGGCGTCTCCACCCGCAGCATGGACGAGGCGGTCGAGCGCTGGGGCATCATCCGCGAATGCCCGGTCGGCGACCTGCCTCTGGTCCAGACCGAAAACGGCCGGCGACGCGCCGCGACCAAGAGTGAGATCAAGGCCGCCCTGGGCGGCAGCGGCTACTACGGTCAGATCGGCTCCTATGCCGACGACCTGGCCGCGCGTTTTTTCAGCGACCCGGAAACCTTCTCCGATGTCTGCAAGTTT
Source organism: Verrucomicrobia bacterium ADurb.Bin070 (assembly GCA_002071025.1). Lineage (GTDB taxonomy): Bacteria > Verrucomicrobiota > Kiritimatiellia > RFP12 > UBA1067 > DUPH01. The sequence goes on from MWEJ01000011.1 coordinate 9,265, forward strand.
CTCGCCACCGGCAAGGCATACCGCGAAATTGCTGCCCACACCAACGATTACCACCAGCTTTTCCGCCAACTCCTGCAGGAGCCGCCGCGCGAAATCTTTGAAGCCGTCATTGCCAACTTGAAGTCTCTCGAAGAGAGCCGACAGGATCTGGACAAGTTGCGCGCCAAGCACCTCTTTGTCGAGGAGCTCGACGCGCTGCTCACCCGCGTGACCGACAGCCGGATCGATCAAGCCGCCTGCGAGTGGCAAGAGCGGCATCTGGCCGCCCGCGAATTCCAGGACGCGTATGACCATTGCTCGGGACGCTTGACCGCCGAGCAGAGCCGACTCGCCGAGCTACAGACCGAGCAGAAGCGCCTCGACATTCTCGTCGAGTCCACGACGCATCGCCACAACGAACTGCAGCGCCAGGACGCGCAGGGCCTCGTCGCCAAAGAGCGCGAGGCGCGCCTCGCGGTCGATGACGCGAAGCACAAACACGAACAGGCCAAGAAAAAATGGATCGCCTGTCAAGTGCGGCGCGACGAAACCGAAGCCGATGTGACACGCGCCCGCGACGCCTTGCTCCGGGCCGCGCAGCATGCCGGCCGTACCCTACAGAAACTCGGGCGCGCCGTGCCGTTTTCATCCGCTGCTCTCGCCGCCGCGCTGGATGACGCCACCAAAAGCGCACAGCCCGAAAACGAACTCGCCGATCTGCCGCTCGCCGACCTCCGCCAGGCGGCCGACACCACGGCGCAAACGCTCGACCGCCAGCTTCAGGCCACCGAGGACCGGCTCGACGCGCTGGCTAAACGGTGCGATCAGCTTGCCGCAGAAATCACGGAAAAGAAAAATCGGGGCGAAGCCGTTCCGCTGGTCAAAAATTTTGTTCAGGCCCAACGCGCGCTGCAACAGAAGCTGCTGCGCGCGCGTCCGCTATACGACGGCCTCGTCCCCGCCCCCGGCACTACCGCCCGCGAACTCGCCGCTCTCGAACAGCTTATCGGCGACGCCGTGCTCGCCACTTGGGTGACTGACGAGGCCAGTGCCGCCGACGTGCGCGCGCTGCTCTTCCGCGATTTCCCGGAGCACAGCCTGGCCGTGATTTCCCCCGACACTGAGACGCATCCGCACGATTGGCTGCGCCGCTTTTTTGACTACGAACGTTCAGACGGCGACGCCTTACTGGTGTTGCAGCATCAACTCGACGCACGGCACGGCCCGCATGTCGAACCGTTCCTCGACCAGTCCATCCTGCACTTCCGTCTGCGCGAACAGGTGTTGAGCGCCGCGCCGCCCCGCCTGCTCGGCGCCGAGCAGCGCCAGCGCGAGCTGGAGCGCGAAGTGCGCGAGCTGGAGAAGCGCCGCCTGGCTGCGGAGAAAGAGCGCAAAGACACCGCACGCGAGCTCGACGGCCTGCGCGAGCGGCGCGGCGCGATCGGTCTCTACAAGACCCTGCTGGATGAGATCGACGGCGATGTGCGCCGTCTGCGTGAAACGGTGACGCGCACGGCAGGTCAGTTTGTGCTGGCCCAGACCGACGCCCTCAACGCGCGCGACACCTGCCAGTTTCACGAAGAGGATCTTCAGGCCAAGAAGGAGCGCCAGACCGACCTGCTGGTCGCGATGCAGAAGGCCGGGCTAGAAGGCCTTGAAGAGCGGCTGGCCGAGGTCGAGCGCAAGCTGGGGCGCATCAAGAAAGAACACCAGAGCGCACTGGTTGAGTCCGGGCGAGTTCTGCAAACAGTCAAAGGGCTCCAACAACTGTGCGAGCAGCATCTGGCCAGTCTTGCCGCCACGCGCGCCGAACGTGACGCCGCACAGGAGCGGCTGCTGGCGTGGCACGTGCCGGACGGGCCTTTGGACGACTTCGTGCGCGTGCGCTGCGGGCAAGACGCCGCCAGCCGGGCCGCGTTGCGCAATCGCGCGGCTGAAGCCGGAGAGACAGCGGCCGTCACCGCCGAAAAGATCCGCGGCAAGGTCGTGCTGAACGAGGGTGTGGCCTTTGGATTTGTTTACGACGAGCCGTCCAACACCTTGCACGACCGGCGCGGCCGCGTGCTGGCGGACGTGCGCGAAGCCACGCGACACGAATTACGCGAACAGGAGGAACTGATCAGCGAGCAGACCTTGCGGCTGTTTCGGCAGCTCGTCATGGACAACCTTGTCAGCAAGCTCCAGTCCAGCGTGCTGCGGCTGCAGGAGATGGCGCGTCGCATCGGACAGCTCCTGCGGCAGCGCACGTTCGGCAACAACCGTTACGCCTTTTCCATCACGCCGCAGGAGTCGTGCCGCCGCCTGTGCGAGCTGGTCACGCGCTACCGATCTCTTGACCCTGAAAAGACCGAGGCCGACCTGCGCGCCTTCATCGAGGATCACGCCGACGAGATCAAGAACACCGAGGTCGGCGAGATTCCGCCGATCCTTGACTACCGCAACTGGTTCCGCTACGAGCTGAAGGTGCTGACCACCGGCGCAGACGGCATCGTCATGGACCGCAAGGTCAAGAGCATCGGATCCGGCGGCGAGCAGGCCGTCCCGAACTACCTGCTGATCCTCACCATCGCACACTTCCTCTTCGACAAGGACAAGATACGCCTGCCGGTACTGATTTTCGACGAGGCTTTTTACGGCATCGACGCCGGCCGGCGCGACCAGCTCCTCGGCTTCGCCAGCGATCTGGAGCTTCAGCTTTTCGTGGCGTCTCCCGACCAAGACGGCGTGAAAAAAGAGATCGCCTACTCCACCTCGATTTTTGTGGTCAAAGACAGCGCTTACAACGTTCACCTCTACCCGTATCACTGGAGCGCTGCGCCCAAGCAGCTTGATCTGCTGGACGCGGGCAGCAACGCTCCCTCACCGCTGGCCTTTGAGCAGGAACTGTAACAACGCAGGGCAGAAGGGATCACCATGACAATATTCAAACGCCTCCAAACGCCGATCCTCCTTGCCGCGCTCCTGCTGCTGACCGCCTCGGGGCTCATGACCGGCTGGACAGCCCGCCTGACCGCCCCGCTGACACAGCGCAATCTCGCCTTCCTCGACGCCTCGATCAAAGACACCTTTCACCTCATGATCCCGGTCGGCGCCGCCAAAGCCGCCGCCGACATCGTGGAGGGCTCAACCCTGAATGTCGAGGCGGGCGCGGTCTTCGCCAAGGCCGGCATGACCATTGAGGCCGGCGACTCGCTGCAACCGCTGCTCGACTACATCGAGGTCGCATGGAATCTGCTGCTCGCCAGCATGATCTACCTGGTGACCGCGAAATGCGTCGTGAGCGGTGCGGGCGCCACCGCCGGTCCGCTGCTGGCCTTTGCGCTGGGCGTCTTTCTGATCAACAGCCTCGCCGCCCGGTTCGCCGCCAACCAGCAGGCGCTCCGGCAGGTGCTGCACCGCCTCGGCGCGATCTTCCTGCTCTGCGCTCTGCTCTTCCTACTGATCATCCCGCTAACCGTCGCCGGCTCGGCCTATCTCGCCCGCCACACCACCGCCCCCATGCGCGAGTCGGTCAGCGCCTCGTTCCAGAAGATCGGCAAGGTCTTCTCGCTGGAACGTTTCCACGCGACCGACGACCTTAAAGAGAAGGCCGTCGTGCTGAAGGACAAGCTGTCAGAGCTGGGGCTGTATGCCAAGGACGCCATTTCCGACGTGGCGTTCGCGGTCTGCACGCTCGCGGCCGTCAAACTGCTCAATGGCGTTGTCTTTCCGCTCGCTTCGTTCGGCTTTCTGATCTGGCTGGTTCGCGGCTGCCTCTGGCCCGTGCTCGGCCTGAGCGAACAGCCTTTGGCCGGCGAAGACCTCCGTCACCTCCGTGATCTTCTGCGTCCCCCGCGTCACCCCAAAAATCCTCCATCCTGAATCTTCCTTCTTCCTTCCCCCCAACCAACTCCTAACTCTCCCCACTCCCATGACCCCTGCTGACTGGCAAGAGCGGCTCGACCGTTGTCCTGATATGCGCCCCTGGCTGCTGCGGGCCGCACGCCACGCCATTTCGGACAAGCCGATCCCGGCCACGCTCACGCTGGGCGATGTGCCGGCAAACCGGACAGTTCGTCGCGAGCTGGAGGAGATTTTTCCCGGTTGCCGCGAGGTGAACGGTCGCCTTAAAGCCAAGCTCGACCCCGGCCTGCGCGACCGCCGACTCTGGCTGCCACTCGCTGAACAACTTAAGCTTCTGCCTCACTCGTCCTGCACGGCACCGACGCCGGCAGAGCGCCGCGACCAGACCCTGCGCAAGCTTCGCCTGTTATTCCCGCGGGAGCAGGCGCTGTTCGCGTCCTTGCGCGAATCCGAGCCTGCGCTGCGTTATTTCCGGAATGCCGCCTCGGCTGCCGACGACCTGATTGCGCTTGTCAAAGCGCTGCTCTTTTTGCGTGAAACGCCGGCGGGTATTACCCTTTCGGAACTCGGCGCGAAGTTTTTCAATGACAGCAAGGCCCTTCGAGGCGGCGCGCGGCGCCAGCAGTTCGAGCATTTGCTGCGTCTGAACGCCGGCGACGACCAAAGCGACTCCGCCGGCCTGCTCAACGCCTGCGGCGTCATCGAAAACCCGTATACCACGCACGCCGTCGTTTTCGCGCCCTTCGCCTACCGAACGCAGGACGGCGCGTGGATGGAATGGCCGCTGCGCCTGTGGCAGCGGGGCGAGGCTGCGATCCTCTCCTGGCGCACGGTGCGCGCCATCGCGTCACTCCGCTTTGAAGAGCCTTGTTCCGTCATCGTCACCAGTGAGAACGCCGCGCCCTTCCACCGTCTGGTTGAATCGCGACGTGCTGCCATCTATACCGAAGGTTATCCCAACGCCGCCGTAAAAGCCTTGCTTGCCTGTTGCGCCCAGGCCGGCCTCTCCGCGCTGCACTGGGGCGACACCGACCTCGACGGGTACCGCATCGCAGAGCAAGTCGCGCGCTGCCTGCCCACCTCGCTCCACGTGCCGTCTGCGCACGGCGCACGGCCGCTGCGCCTCACGCACGACCAGCACCGCCGCCTCGCGCAGTTCATCGACAACCACCCCGAATTCCGCTACCTTGCCGAGCTGCGGCACACGCTCGCCACCGGCTGGCTTGAACAGGAACAATCCATCGACACTTTTTCCTCCTCAACTCTTCCTTCTTAACTCCTCCTTCCTCCTTATTTCTTCCTCCTTCTCCATGCTCACCCCTTACACAACGACTCTTACCGACGAAGCCGAACGCCGCGGAATCCGCGTGGTTTTCATCAACGAAGACCCTGATCTGCCGATCTTCGACCTCTGTCGGGACGGCGACTGCGTTCGGTGTTTCAACGCCCTCACCGACCGGGTCGGCGCGGCCACGTACCACCTCGTCAACCACAAACGCGCCTGCCACGAGTGGCTGGCACGCCAGCGCATCCCGGTGCCGGCTCAAATCGTCTATGAAGACGCGCACCCCTCTCGCGCGATAACTTTTCTCAATGACCACGCGCCGGTTGTCGTCAAGCCCTGCATGCAATGGGGCGGTCGCGGCGTTTCAATGGGCGTTCGTACGCCCGCCGACCTGCATGCCGCCATACGCTTCGCGCGGCATTTCGAGCCCGATGTGTTGCTTGAAGAAACCGTGCCCGGCGAAGACTTGCGCGTGATCCTCGTCGGCGGTGAGCTGGCGGCAGCCATCCACAGAAGGCCCGCCGCCGTCACCGGCGACGGCGTCCACACGCTGCGCCAGCTCATTCTGCGCCGTAACGCTTCCCGCCGCCACGGTGACCCCAGCAATCTGATCCCGTGGAACGCCGAAACACGCCGCAACCTCGTAGAGCTCGGACGCCATCCTGATGAAATCCCCGCCTGCGGCGAGCAGGTGCGCGTGCGCCTGACCAACAACTACCACACCGGCGGCACGGTCGATATCGTCACCTCCGACGTGCCTGCCCGCGCGCTCCGCATCGCGCAACGCATCGTACGCCTGCTGGACCTGCCGCTCGCCGGCGTCGACTTCCTGATCGACCGCGCTGCGCGCCGTTTCACGGTCATCGAGGTCAGCCCGGACATGGCCATTTCGCCGCCTGAGGGCGCGACCGTCGCACGCAGCCTTCTCGATCTCCTCTTTCCCGAAACACGAAGAAAGGACTCGCCATGAAACAAGCCTGCGCACTGGTTGCCGGAGCCCTCTGCTCCGCAGTGTTCGCCCGCACGGAGCCTTCGCTCGAATACCGCTATCTGGACGGCCTCGCCGCGCCCAAGCGCTGGGCGCCCTCCGAGTGCGAGGTGACCGTTTCGCCGCACCGCGCCTGGGAGCATCCTGCCGCCTGCATGCGCATTCCTGTCGACTTTCACGCCGGCGAAAAAGCCTACCCCATCGGCTGGCCGCGCATGTATCTGACTCTGAACGCCGAAGAGCAGGGATGGTCCGACTACGACCGCTTCGAGTTCCAACTCTTCACCGAAAGTTCACGTGAAAAATTGCCTTCCCGCCCTGTCACCTTTCACCTCTACGACGCGCAGGGCCAGAAGAAGCTGATCGTACTGGAACAGGCCGCGCTGAAAGATTGGCGTACGGTCAGCGTCAACCTCTCTGACATCGGCCTGGCCGGACCGGTCGCGCGTCTGGGCTTCAACATCAACGAATCAGACTACAGCGACAAAGATTGGATCGCCTTCCATGTCGGCGGCTTCCGGCTGGCGCGCGCGACTGCGCCCCACGTCACGGAACTGCGCGCGGTGACGCCCGCACTCTTCTGCGACTGCCGCGTGCTGCCGATCGAGCTCGTGATCGAGGGGCCTGCGGCACAGCTCGCGTCCGGCATTCCGGTACAGCTCCGCACCGGCACGCGGACGGTGCTCACGCGTACCCTGCCAGTGACGCGCGGCCGACAGACGCTCTATGTGCCGTTGGACACTTCCCCGCTCACGCCCGGCGCGTACACGCTGACCGTCAACCCTGATGCCGGCGGCAGCGGACCGGAGGCGGCGATTTCCGTCACCACCACGCCTTGGCAATGAGAGTCCTGCACCGGATTCACACCCTACTTCCATTTTCGAAAAGGAGCACGATGACTACACGTTTCTGCCTTGCACTCGCCGTTGCTGCCGCCTCGGCCCTTCATGCCGCGCCGAGTATCTTTGATTTAGGAACTGCGGATTCGCCGTTACACACCGGTGCTCAGCGCGTCACCGAAAAAGGCGGTGAGCACGCCGCGTGGGAGTCATCCTTGCCGCCTGCCGCGCGGGCCCATCCCGTCCAACGCGACTGGGTGGAAAACACCCACACGCGGCGCAAAGATCCGCCAGCCTCCTATCAAACCGAACTCACCTGCGATCATATCGCCTCCGATACGCCCGCCACACTGACGCTTGCGGTGCCGTCCGGCACCTACCGCCTGATCCTGCTTTGCGGACGCGCGGGCGGACGCGCCGAACAGGTGTGGGACATCTGCGCGACCACCGAGGACGGTGCCGACGCGCGGGCGACCTTCGCCGGCCCGCACGAGCTGAGAGCGCTGACGCTGGACGCGACCACCGGCACGCGCGGCATCCGGCTTGACCTGACGACGCGCAGTCGCTGGGTGCTGAACGCCGTGATCGCGGTACCGGCCGCCGAGTGGGAGGCCGCGCAGCGCGATACGGTCGACCCGTTGCTCCGCGACGCGCTGCTGCTGCCGCGCGAGGTGCTGGCGTCATGGAAGATCGTCCCGCGTCCCGACACCGCGCCCGAACCGGCCTGGAGCGAGCGGCAGCGGCAGGACGGCGTGGCCGTTTACGCGCGGCCGTGGTGCGAGCCGGTCTGGCCCGACCACAAACCGCGCCAGCATGAATTGGACGCGCCGGTGCGCGCCTTTGCCTCGCCGGGCGAGTATGAGCCTTTGACCTTCACGCTGCACGCGCTGCGCGCCGTCACCAACGTCGATGTCCGGCTCAGCGCGTTGGTCTGCACCAACGGCCGCACTCGCGTCGAACTACCCGCCGAGAACATCGCTCTTCGCTCGGTTCGCTACATGTTCGTGCGCCCCAACTACAACGCCTTCAACACCGCCTACCGCGCACCGGATATTCTGATGCCCTGGCAGCCGCAGCCGATCCCGCGCGGCGAAAACCTGCGCCTCTGGCTCACCGTGCGCGTCGGACACGGCCAACCCGCAGGCCTCTATCACGGGCGCGCGACCGTCACCGCCGACCACACGGTGCTGGAGGTGCCGCTCACGCTGCGTGTCCTGCCGATCACGCTGCTGAAAGACCGGTCACTGGTGTACGGCCAATACTACCGCCATCCGTTGCCCAACAGCGAGCGCGCACCGGACGCCTTCTCGCGCGCGTGGTGGCAGCGCAAGGCAGAAGCCGAACACATGGACATGCGCGAGCACGGCATGAACACCGTGGTGCTGGGTCTGGGCGGATGGCTCAAGGACGGACGCTGGCAGTTCACGTTCGACACGCTGCAACGCAATCTTGACCTCGCGCGCGGCGTCGGTTTTGACAAGCCGTTTGTCTGCTCGTTCCCCTGCTCCGCGCTCTACCGCAAGCACATGAACAACGCCGACATGGGCTCACACCTGTCCCAGATCAAGATGCCGCCCGACGCCTTTTTCGACGAGCTGACCTGGATGGTGCAGACCATCGACGCCGAAGCCCGCCGCCGCCAATGGCCCGAACTGCTCTACTATCCGGTGGACGAACCCTCGACCAGTCCGGACTCGGTCGCTTTCATGACGCGCGTCATGGCCGCCATCAAGAAGGTCCCGTCGGTGCGGACCTACATCACGGCCGACCCCGAGCATGAGCCTTTCGCGCCGCTGCGTCCGTACGTGGACATCTGGTGCTGCCAGCCCTTCGCACTGGGTCGGGAGGCCGTGCTGGCCGACATGAAGGCGCGCGGCGTTGAGTACTGGTGTTACCCCAACCACATCTCGGGCGAGAATGACCACACCCCCACGATCGGCGCGCGCATGACCTACGGCTTCGGATTCTGGCAATCCGGCTACCGTTGTCTGATCCCGTGGATCTACCAGTCGATGGCTGGCGACCCCTGGAGTTATCTGGACGCCTCGACCTCGGACTTCTTCAACCGCACCGCTGATGACGGTACGCCGATTCCCGTGACGTTGTGGGAGGCCTATCGCGAGGGGATTGACGACCACCGGTATCTCTTCACGCTGGAAACCGCCATCGCCCGTGCCGAGGCCGCTGGAAGGCGAGAGTCAGCCAGCCGCGCACGCGAGGTGGTGGCACGCATTGTGGCCGAGATGCGCGTCCAGCCCAAGTACAAGCAGGACGGCCTGTGGTCGGCCGGCACCTTCGACGCTTGGCGCTGGGCGCTGGCTGAGCAGATCCTGGCCTTGCAAGCAGAAGAACAGCACCCGTAACCCTTATCCGGACATATCCCCCATCATGAGCTTCTTCTCACATTATCTTCGCACCTCGCTGGTCAAACGCGTCATGATCGGCCTGCTGGTCGGCGCTGCGGTAGGCGCCGGCCTCTGGTATGCCTCTGCCGCTTTCGGCATCAAGGAGCAGGTGCAGCAGGTGATGCGCGTCTTCTCGCCCTTCGGCACCGTCTTCATCAGCCTGTTGAAGATGATCGTAGTGCCCACGGTCTTCTTCTCGCTCGTGCGGGGCGCCTCTTCGCTGCCGTTGCGCAAGTTGGGGCGCGCCGGCGGAAAGATTGTGGGCTGGTATTTCGCGTCCATGTGCGTTTCGTCGCTCTTAGGGATGGGGCTCGCGCTCTGGATCAACCCCGGCGCGGGCGCCTCGCTGGCGGGCTGGCAAGAGCTGGCGCAGCACTTCGGCTCGCAGGCGCAGGCGATTGTGCATGCCGACGGCGCCAAAAGCTTGGCCGAGATCTTGGAGAATCTGTTGCTCGACTTCTTCCAAAACCCCTTCCGGGCGCTGGCGGACGGCAACTTCCTCGGTATCATCGGCTTCGCGATCCTGTTTGGCATCAGCATCCGGCTGGTGATCGAAACCACGGAAGACGTCACGATCCATGCGGCGATGCAGAGTCTGATCGTCCTGTGCGACGCCTGCATGCTGGCCGTCAACCGCATCATCGGCATGGTGATGGACTACTCGCCGATCGGCGTGTTTTTTCTGTCGGCCAGCATCTTCTCGGTCTATGGACCGGCGATCATCGGCCCTTACATCACGGTTTTGCTGGGCGTGGCGTCCGGCATCCTGCTCCTGATCTTCGTGGTTTATCCAGCCGTGCTCGCCCTACTGCTGCGGCAAAACCCCTACCGAATCCTGGGGGCGGTTAAAGACGCGATGGTGCTGGCCTTTGTCACGCGTTCGAGCGCCGCGACGCTGCCGGTCTCGATCCGCGTCAGCGAAGAACGTCTGGGCGTCAACCGCGAGCTGGCGAGTTTCGCGCTGCCGCTGGGCGCGACGGTCAACATGGACGGCGTGTGCATCCATCTGCCGATGTTCGCGATCCTGGCCGCAAACATGTTCGGCATCACATTGCATTTCAGCGATCTCGCGCTGATGATGGTGACGACCGTCCTGGCTGCGGTCGGCGCGGGCGGCGTGCCGGGCGGCAGCCTGATGCTGCTTTTCATCATTTTGGGAACGCTCGGACTCGCCCCCACACAAATCGCGGTGATCGTGGCGTTGGCGGTCGGTATCAATCCGGTGCTCGACATGTTCGAGACCATGGGCAACGTAACCGGCGATCTGCTCTGCACCTATACCGTCGCCGCCCGCGAAGGGTTGACTGACGGCAGGGGGCAACGTGGTTGAACCCGTTCTGCGTTCGGTTTTCTGCGTTCGACGTTCTTTATCAAATGCCCGCGGCAACGGGAAAATGCAATGACAGCCTGCCTCTGCGAAGCGAGGTGACGATGGCTTCCTGGACAAAGATCGAGATGATGACAGAGGACGGCAGAAGAGTGGACGCTCAAGTTCCCGTCATTGTCTCCGCCAGCCGTTCGACAGATATTCCCGCATTCTACTCGGACTGGTTCGTCGAGCGTCTCGAAAAAGGCTATGTGAAATGGCTTAACCCGTTCAGCGGAGTGCCGCTCTACGTCTCGTTCGCAAAGACCCGCCTGATTGTGTTCTGGACAAAGAATCCCCGGCCGATGCTGGAGAAAATTCCAGGCAAGGAAGAGACCCCGCTTGATGTCGTGGAGCGACTTGGCCTGAGCTACTACTTTCAGTTCACGATGAACGATTATGATGCCGAGAGAGTCGAGCCCAACGTTCCGCCGATCGAAGCCCGCATCCGCACGTTTGTCGATCTCGCCCAGAGAATCGGCGCGTCCAGACACGGAAACGACCGTGTGGTCTGGCGGTTCGATCCGCTCCTTCTGATGGACTCGCTGACGCCGCAGATGTTGCTCGATCGGATTGAGCGGATCGGCGACAGGATCGCGCCGCACACTCCGCGCCTCGTCTTCAGTTTCATCGACATCCAAGCCTACGCCAAGGTCTCGCGGAACCTCGAAAGAGCGGGAATACGCGTACGCGAGTTCGAAAGGGATGAGATGCTTGAGGTGGCTGCGGGTATCGCGCGGCTCGTAAAGGGGTGGGGTATTTCCGCCGGAACATGCGGTGAGGCGGACGACCTTCCCGGCATCGAACACAACCGCTGCGTGGATGACAGGCTGATGGTGAAAAGCTTCTCGGACGACGAGGTGTTGATGAGATTCATTGGAGCTAAGCGCGCAGAGCCTACTCTCTTCGAGCATGTGTCAGCGTGGGAGGCACCCATCAAACCGAAAAAGGATTTTGGCCAGCGCGCCGCCTGCGGCTGTATCAGGAGCAAGGACATCGGCGAATACGACACGTGCCCTCATTTGTGTCGCTATTGCTACGCAAACACCAGCAGCGCAATCGCGACGACGAACTGGAAGCAGCACCGCGTAAACCCTAACGCAGACAATATCACTGGAAAATATGGGATCTCTCATCCTTGTCGCAAAACGGGATTTCCTGATTTTTGTAACCGACCGCTTGACCCATGACAACCTTATCCGCTATAGTACATCCACTTTTTGCCGGAGAGGTGGCAGAGCCTGGTTGAATGCACATGACTCGAAATCATGCGTGCCGCAAGGTACCGGGGGTTCGAATCCCTCCCTCTCCGCCATTGAACTGACTTGCAGGCGAGATCCTGTAGGCACCAACACCGCACGACGCGGTGTTTTTGTCTTTTGATGAAAAAGACGTTTCCAGAGACGGGGAACAGAGTCCTGCCGAGTCGTCATAAGCGCACGGACGGTCCGGCCCAAAACGGCCCGAAAACGCATATTCCGTTGTCTTGACTTTGCCCCCTAAATCGCGTATACACCACACACACATGCAACATTCCGACTCTTATGAGCGGCGCCGTCAAGGTTCCCGCCCTCCTTTCCGCCGTAGCCGAAACCGCCATCCCGGCCTTGCCGAGCGCGAACCGCCGCGCCAACTCCCAAAACCAAAAGGTGACCTGCCCGGCGAATTCGCAACCAGCGTTTTCGGCCTGGTCAACCCTCTTTTGCAGCACGCGGTCGCCGAGGAAGGCTATCTCACCCCGACGCCGATCCAGGAGAAGGCGATCCCCCATCTGCTTGAAGGACGCGATTTGCTGGGCTGCGCCCAAACCGGAACAGGAAAGACGGCTGCGTTCTTGCTGCCGATCCTGCACCGCCTCGCCGCAAACCTGAAAACGCCCGTCCGCGGCCGTCCGCGCGCGCTGATCCTTGCCCCGACACGCGAGCTTGCCGCGCAAATCGCGGACAGCGTTACGACCTACGGCAAGTTTCTCGGCATTCCTTTTGCCGTGGTCTTCGGCGGCGTCAGCCAGTACCCCCAGGTGAAAGCGCTCAGCCGCGGCGCCGCGCTCGTCGTGGCCACCCCCGGACGCCTGATGGATCTGATGGAACAGGGGCACCTCACGCTCGATGAAATCGAGGAGTTTGTGCTGGACGAAGCGGACCGCATGCTGGACATGGGCTTCCTTCCCGACATCAAGCGCATTCTCGCTAAACTGCCCGAACAGCGCCACACGCAGTTTTTCTCGGCGACGCTTTCGCCCGATGTCCTGCGCTTGGCCATGTCTATGGTCAAAGATCCGATCCACGTCACCATCTCGCCTGACCAGCCGACGGTCGACAAGATCAACCAGAAGGTGCTCTTTGTCGACAAGCCGAACAAAGACAGCCTGTTGATCAACCTGCTGGCCACGCGCCCCGAAATGGGGAAAGTCATTGTCTTCGCGCGCACCCGTCACGGCTCCGACAAGATTGTGCGCAAACTGGAAGCCGCCGACATCCGTGCCGACGCCATCCACAGCGACAAGACGCAGCGTGCCCGCACCAACACGCTGCATGCGTTCCGCAGCGGCCGCGTGCGCGTGCTGGTGGCGACGGACATCGCCTCGCGCGGCATCGACGTGGACGGCATCACGCATGTCGTGAACTTTGATCTTCCCGAAGAAACGGAATCCTACGTCCACCGCATCGGCCGAACGGCACGCGCCGGTGCCGAGGGCGCCGCCTACTCGTTCGTGAGCGCGGAAGAGCGGGGTCTGCTGCGCGCGATCGAACGCATGATCCGCAAAGAGATCCCGATCGACAACGCGCACGACTTCCACTCTGAGCGCGCGGAACGCGCCGCCGGCAAAGGCGGTGCAGGCAATCCGCCGCAACCCTCATGGATGAAGTCTAAAAACAGTCGTCCGGACAGCACGCGACGCCCAGAACGCGGCATGCGTCCACCTCGCTTTCAGGGACGCTCGCAACCCGATTTTGGACGCCGTCCCGATGACGCATCGCGTACCATCGAACGTGATGCGGCGTCCCGTCCGCCACGTCCCCGGCCTCCGCGGCCGGACGTGCCCCGGTCTAGCGAAGAACGGAAAATTGCGCCTGCGCCGACATCTGCTCCGCGTCGCGAAGAGTCTGCGCTGCCACCCAAACAGGCAAACTGGTACGACAAACCCTTTAAAAAACATCTGAAGCACCGCGACCAAGAAGCTGAACGTCCGGCCGGCACGCCCGCTGACCGCGAGCGTCCGTTGCATGGCGACGGCGCACGCGCGGACCGTCCCGCGCGGTCTTTCCGGCCTCGCCCCGGCGACGACCACAAGCTGCGGAGCGCCGGCTACAAGGGCGGCGGTGGCTACAAGGGTGGCGGTGGCTTTAAGGGCGGCGGTGGCTTCAAAGGCGGCAGCGGCTTTAGAAAAGGCCCGAAACCGCCGCACCGCTCCTCACGCCCGCAGGAGTCGAAGGATCGTTGACCCACTGCCAGCACCGCTTAACGCCGCGCCCGGTATTGCGTCATCGTCATGCCGAAGGTGCGGTGGAACACTTTGCCGAGATAGCTCGCGCTGGTGAAACCGCAGGCGTTCGCGATGGCCCGCACCGAGTGGTTCGTCTCGGCCAGCAGCGCGTGTACCCGTTTCAGGCGCGTCCGCTGCAGTTCATCCTGCAGCGTGACGCCGACACAGGCTCGAAACCGCATCTCCAGCAGCCGGCGCGACACGCCCGCGTGCCGAACGATCTCTGGCACCCCCACCGGGTTCTGCGCGTTCAGCCAGATATACTCCAGCGCCCGCGCGACCAAAGGATCGGGGATCGGAATCGCGTCGGTTGAACGTCGCGTCACCACCTCGAGGGGGGGAAAGGCACGCGCCACGCGGCGCAGACGCTTTCCGTGCGTGCGGCGCATCAACTGGTCCAGCAGCCGCGCCGCTTCAAACCCCATGCGGTCGGTATCCAGCGCAATGCTCGAAAGCGGCGGCAACGTAGACCCGCAGATCAATTCATCGTTGTCCACCGCCAACACAGCCACTTCGTGCGGCACGCTCAGACCGGCCATGCGACAGGCATCCAGCACCTGACGCCCGCGCACATCCATAGCCGCGAAAACCGCAGCCGGTTTGGGCAACGCAACCAGCCAGGCACAAAGGCGCTGGCGTTCCTGCCCCCAGTCCCGGCGTTGGCGTGCCGTCAGAGGGCCGTACATGTCACACCGGCAGCCGGCGGCATGCACGCGCGCGGCAAACGCCGCGCCGCGTTCGCGCGACCAGTTGATGCCGTGAATCTCGCCGACAAACCCGAAGTGCGCAAAGCCACGCGCCAGATAATAGTCGGCAGCCAACTCGCCGATCGCACGCAGGTCCGAAGCGAACACGCTGTGACGCTGCAACAAGCCGTCGGGCAGTTGCGCCGCATCCAGCGGATCGATCAGCACGGCCGGCACGGCGGCGGCGTGTACGGCGTCCGCGTACGCGCGGTTTTGGATCACGCCGATCATGCCGGACCCGTTCCAGCCTTTCAGTGCCGGCAACCGCTGTTCGCCCGCACGTCCTTCAGCCACGTGCAGGCTCCACGGACCATGGATGCGTTCGTACCGCAACACGCCGCGCAAGATGTCGCGGTGCGCCTGTTCGTTGGTTTCGAACAGCAGGGCCACCTGAGGGGGGCCCGATAGATGCTGGCGTGTCATAGATTGCGCAAAATTACCATAAAAGTTGCGCAAGAGTCATCTTGAAAGTCGGTCGTCCGCATCTTATGCTGGGGGTGTTATCAGGGCGGGCACGCACACGTATTCGCCGCCGAACACGAACAAGGAAGCCAACCATGAGCAGAAAAACCGTTTCGTCACGCCGCGCATTTCTGAAAACCGCCGCCGGAGCCGGAGGCGCATGGACGTTGGGAGGCTGTCGCAGCGTGCCTCGATTCCGCAAACCGGGAGAGATGCTGAAACTGGGGGTGATCGGCACTGGTGGCCAGGGACACCGCGACTGGTCGGAAATGGTCGACTGCGGCAATGTCCAAGTTGTCGCGTTTTGCGACGTGGACGCGAGCCTATTCGACGGCGCGCGCGAGTGGTACGCCAAGAAACCCCTGAAAGCCGATTTCCGGACTTATGCCGACTACCGCAAGATGCTGGAGCGCGAACGGGATCTGGACGCCGTGCTGGTCGCCACACCCGACCACACGCACGCGCCCGCCGCCATCCAGGCGATGAAGCGAGGCTGCCATGTGTACGTCGAAAAACCGCTGGTGCGCACCATCTGGGAGGCGCGCTACTTTGAAAAGATTGCCAAAGAATACGGCGTCATCACGCAAATGGGCAACCACGGCAGCGCGCGCGACGGCACGCGGCGCGGTATCGAAATTTTGCGTTCCGGCTTGCTGGGCAAGGTGACCGAGGTGCATGTCTGGACGAACCGGCCAGAGATCTCGCCCGGCAACACCTGGGGGTGGAAGCAGCCGCTCAAGCGGCCTGAAGGAGCGGACCCAATCCCGGCGGGGATGAGCTGGGACCTTTGGCTGGGCACATCGCCGGCACGGCCCTTCAGGAAGGGCGTGTATCACCGCATCATGTGGCGCGCGTTCTACGACTTCGGCACTGGAGCGTTTGGCGACATGGCCTGCCACACGATGAACCTGGCGTTCCGCGGGCTGGAATTGGGCGAGGTGGTTGCCGGCGAAGCGGTGGAGATTTCGGAGCGCTACGAAGACACGTATCCGCAGTTCAGCAAGGTTCGGTTGACCTACGCGGCGCGTGGCGGCAAACCGCCGGTCAATCTCTACTGGTATGACGGCTACCGCAAACCACCGGCAGAGATCATGCCGCAGGTGATCGCCACGCTCGGCCAGGTCCCGACGACCGGTTGCTTCATCATGGGCGACAAAGGCGTGATGGTCAACACCGACGACTACGGCGAGTTCAGCTACATCGCGCTCAAAGGCGAGGAGAAGATGAAGTCCATCACCAAGCATGAGGCGTGTGAGACAATCCCGGTCACACTGCCGCGCGTGAAGGAACAGAACCAGCGGCGCGAGTTTGTCGAGGCCTGTTTCGGTCAGACGCGCGCCTCGTCGGATATCGACCATTCCGTGCCGCTCGTGGAGAGCATGCTGGTCGGCTGCCTGGCGCAACGCATACCGGGCAAAATCGTATGGAACGCCTCCACCTGTTCGTCTGACAACGCCCAGGCCAACGCGCTCCTCAAGCCCCACATCCGCGCCGGGTGGGAGTACTGACATCACCGTGAGCGAGCGCGATTACGAGAAAACCTGCGCGGTCCCTGACCTTCCGGACTGCCTGCCCGGAACGGCGATCGAAGTCGTGCGCCCCGGCCCGCCGTCGCGCCCTCCCGAACACGCGCTGTTCGACTTCGACGGCACGCTGAGTCTGATCCGCGAGGGCTGGATGGAGATCATGGTTCCGCTGTTGACCCGCCACCTGCTGCCGTATGCGCGAGCTGGAGAAACGGCGGACAGCATCGCTGCGCTGGTGCGCGATTTCGTCACGACATTGACAGGCAAGCAAACCATCTACCAGATGATCCGGCTGGCCGAAGAGATCCGGCTGCGCGGCGGGACGCCCCGCACGCCGCACGACTACAAGGCGGAATATCATGATCTGCTCATGACCCGTATCGCCGCTCGGCGCCAAGGCCTCGCCGACGGCACGCTCCCGCGCGAGGCGCTGCTGGTGCCCGGCTCGGTCGCGATTCTGGAAGGGTTGCGAGCCCGCGGCACCGCCATCTACATCGCCTCCGGCACGGACGAGGCCTATGTGCTCGAAGAGGCGCGCCTGCTGGGCGTCGACCTCTTTGCGCCCGGCCGCATCTACGGCGCCCAGCCGGACCATGCCAGCTTTTCAAAGGAGATGGTTATCCAGCGTATTCTGAAGGAGAACGCGGTGGATGGCGCCTCGCTGATCGCCTTTGGTGACGGCTACGTCGAGATCGCGGACTGCAAGGCAGCCGGCGGCCTCGCCGTGGCGGTGGCCAGCGACGAGACCGCGCGTTCCGGGCGCTGCGACGCCTGGAAACGCGAGCGCTTGATCGGTGCCGGAGCGGATCTGGTCATCCCGGATTACCGGGAGTCCGCGCCGCTGCTCGATTACCTTTGGAGCGGCAAGGCATGAAACATCTCATCGACACATTCGACGCCGCGCGGTTAAGGGCATTGCTCTCCCGGTTCAAAAAGCTGCGCATGGCGGTGCTCGGCGATTTCTTTCTGGACCAGTATTTCGAGATTGATTCCGCATGCGTGGAGACCTCGGTTGAAACCGGCCGGCAGGCGCACCAGGTGACCGCAACCCGCCATGCGCCGGGCGCGGCCGGCACTGTGGTCAACAATCTGGCGGCGCTCGGCGTGCGTTCGCTCTCCGCGCTGGGAGTCACCGGGGAAGACGGCAACGGCTGGACATTGCGCCGCGACCTGGAGGCGGCGGGGTGCGATCTCGCGCATCTTCAGGCCGACGCGGCGTGTGTGACCCCGACCTATCTCAAAACCCGTGACCGAACGCTCTCCGGACTCGAGGGTGAACGAGATCGCTTCGACATCAAGAACCGCACGCCGCTGCCTGAGCGTATCCGTAAAGCGTTGCTCGCATCCGTCGACCTTCTCCTTCCCGCTCTTGATGCCTTGATCATCATGGATCAAGTTCCCGAGGAAGGGTGCGGCGTCATGTCTCAGACCCTGATCGACGCTTTGTCCGAACGTGCGAAGCATAATCCGAAAACATTGTTTTGGGCGGACTCGCGCCGCAGGATTCACCGTTACCGCCAGATCACGCTCAAGGCCAACCAGTTTGAACTCGCGGGCGTGTCGGCGCCGCTGCCCGGAGCCAGTGTGCCGGAAGAGGCGCTTTCACATGCGGCTGCGATGTTCGCCGGCCGGGCCGGCGCACCGGTCTTTGTCACGGTGGAAGCGCGCGGCGTTCGTGTCGCCGGCCCCCTGTCGGTCACGGTCCCGCCAGTCCGCGTGACGGGGCCGATCGACCCCACAGGCGCAGGCGACGCCTTCACGGCCGGCGCCGCAGCGGCTCTGGCCGCCGGTGCCACGCATCCGGAGGCGGCCTTGATTGGCAACCTAACCGCGTCGGTGACGATCCGCCAGCTCGGTACGACGGGCACGGCCGCGCCGTCCGACCTCTCCGCCGCGCTCGCGCTCTGGAGGGAACAGCAGTCATGAACCGACCCTTCGACCGGAACTCCGTCTGCCCGCGTCCGCTTGCCGAGCGCCGCAATAAGATTGATTTCGCGCACGACCGAATTGCCCCTGAAACCTGCGAGCTGCAGCTCACGGGCAGCGCGCGAGAAACCGTTCGACAGGTCGCCCGCGAGATACGCGCAGCCCGCGCCTGCGGCGCGTCGGTTGTAATGGCGTTCGGCGCGCACGCCATCAAAAATGGACTCGCTCCGGTGTTGATCGGTCTCATGCGAGGCGGCTGGATCACCCATTTCGCGACCAACGGCGCCGCCGTGATCCACGACTGGGAATTCGCCTTTCAAGGATGTTCGGGAGAAGACGTCCGGCGTTATGTCGCCGAAGGCCAGTTCGGCCTTTGGCAGGAAACCGGCCTGTATCTGAACTTGGCCCTTGCGGTCGGCGCCTATGAGGGACGCGGCTACGGCGAGTCGGTCGGCGCGTTTGTCGCAAATGATGGCTTGAAGATCCCTTTCCCCTGCGACCTCGACGCTGCGATCGCGGCCGGTGCTGCGTCGGATGCGGATGACGAGACGCTGGCACGTGCGGCTGCTGCGGCCGACCTGAAAGCGATCACGCGCCACATTCCGGTGAGCCCGGGTTTCTTGCAGGTGCCGCATCCTTTCAAGGAATATGGTCTGCAGGCAGCGGCCTATCTGTCCGGCACGCCGTTGACGGCGCATCCCATGTTCGGGCACGACATCATCTACACGCATCCGCTGAATCGCGGTGCGCCGATCGGGCGTACAGCCGACCGCGACTTCTTGAGCTTCGTGGGCGCAGTCAGCCGCATCGAAAATGGCGTTTACCTGTCGGTCGGTTCCGCCGTCATGTCGCCGATGATTTTTGAGAAGGCGCTGTCGATGTCGCGCAATGCGGCGCGACAGCGCGGCCTGGCGATCGAGCACTTTGCGATCCATGTGGTTGACCTTGCGGCCGCAACGTGGGACTGGACGTGCGACGGAGAACCGCCGCAGGACAACCCCGCCTACTACTTGCGGTTTTGCAAAACCTTCTCACGCATGGGCGGACGCATGACCTATACCAGCGCGGACAACCGCGCATTTCTCGTTGCGCTGTATCGTGAACTCGCATAAAGCACACCAAGGAGACATAACCATGACGGCAAAGACACCCACCCTCTCACGCAGAGCTTTCCTCAAGCGCGCCGCCGTTGCAACGGCCGCCTTTCAGGTCGTTCCCGGCCACGTGCTCGGGCTTAACGGGCAGACGCCGCCGAGCGGGAAACTGAATGTCGCCGGCATCGGCGTCGGCGGGATGGGCGGCAACAACATCAAGACGTGTGCGGAAGTCGCAAACATCGTCGCTTTGTGCGACATCGACGCCAACTACGCCGCGAAAACGTTCAAGGCGTACCCCGGCGCGAAGACCTATACCGATTACCGCGAGATGTTGGACAAGCAGAAGGACATCGACGCCGTTGTCGTGGCGACGCCCGACCACACGCACGCACCGATAGCGATGGCGTGCATGCGCGCGGGTAAACATGTTTACGTCCAGAAACCGATGGCCTATTCGGTCGGTGAAGCGCGCGCGATGACCGAGGCCGCGCGCGCGCACAAGGTCATCACGCAGATGGGCAATCAGGGACGTTCCGGCGACGGCGTGCGCATGGTCTGCGAGTGGATCTGGGCCGGCGCGATCGGTGCAGTGCGCGAAGTTCATGCATGGACCAACCGCCCGGTCTGGCCGCAGGGCATTGAGATCGAGCGTCCGAAGGAGACCCCGCCCGTTCCGGCCGGATTCGACTGGGACAAGTGGATCGGCCCGGCACCGATGCGCCCGTACCACCCGTGCTACCACCCGAACAGTTGGCGCGCGTGGTGTGACTTCGGTACGGGATCGCTGGGGGATCTCGGCTGTCACGTTTTGGATTGCGTATACTGGGCGCTGAAACTCAAGTACCCCGTCAGTGTCGAGGCCAACATTTCCACGTATTGGGAAGGGTTCTGGAAAAACACCAAACCGAAACATGAGCAGTTCCCGCGTTCATCGATCGTTCGATATACGTTCCCTGAACGCGAAGGGCTGCCTGCGCTGGACCTGACGTGGTGGGACGGCGGGCTCCAACCACCACGCCCCGCTGAACTCGAAGAGGGGCGCGAGATGGGTGACTCGGATGGCGGTGTGCTTTTTATCGGCGATAAAGGAAAACTGATGTGCGGTTGTTACGGGCGCAGTCCGCGGCTCATTCCCGAGTCGAAAATGAAGGCCTTCGCACGGCCGCCCAAAACGATCGAGCGTATCCCCGGGGGCGAAGCGGGCCACGAGAAAAATTGGCTCCAGGCCATTCGCGAGGGCAAGCAGGCGATTTCGAACTTCGACTATGCCGGTCCATTTGCCGAGATGGTATTACTGGGTAATCTGGCGGTGCGCTTCCCCTACCGACGTCTGCTGTGGAACGGCGAAAAGATGATCGTCACGAACGACAAAGACGCGCAGGCTTACGTGATGCGCAAGTACCGCGATGGCTGGTCGCTCTAGCCAGAAAGGAAGAGATCATGGAGAACGGTTTGATGAGAGCTTTAGAAACGTATGCGGCAGATGCCGCCGCCAAACTGAGTGCGACGGATTTTCGCAAACTGGCGGAGATCGGAGACACGCTGCTGCGGGCGAAGGCCGAAGGCCGGACCGTCTTTCTGATGGGTAACGGCGGCAGCGCCGCGACCGCTTCGCATGTGACGAACGATCTGGTCAAAGGTTGCAGGCTCGGGGACGCACCGGGCTTCCGCGCATTTTGCCTGAGCGATTCCAATGCGTTGGTAACCTGCCTGGCGAATGATTTCTGCTACGCAGATATCTATGCGATTCTGCTGCAAACGTACGCGCGGCCAGGCGATATCGTGATCGCGTTCAGCGGCAGCGGCAACTCGCCGAACATCCTTCATGGGTTGACTGCGGCGCGCGGGATGGGACTCGTCACGATCGGTTTCGGCGGGCGCGACGGCGGCCAGATGAAGGCGCTCTGCGACCTCATCCTCATCGCCCCCACCGACTCGATGGAACTGTTGGAAGACCTGCACCTGATCTACTTCCACAACCTCGTGTGCGCGATGCGTCCCGCGCTTGCGGAGCAAGCCGGCGTCGCGGCTTCACCGTGCGCGTGTTGCGGCTAAAGAAAGCTGATAGCCATGCTGATCGGGGCGATAGACGGCGGCGGCACCAAGGTGCTCGCCGCAGTGATGACAGCGGCCGGCGCCATCGTGGCGCGACGGCAGGCCGCTGTGCCGACAGCCGACATTCCGGCCTATTTCCAAAGGTGCGCGGAGATGC
>MWEJ01000012.1 GCA_002071025.1 Verrucomicrobia bacterium ADurb.Bin070
CACGACCGCCATCGGCACGCCGTCCAGCATCGTGCTCCCGTACGACAGCTTCGTGTATGTCTGGCAGGGCGCGGAGGAGGGTGTGCCCGCCGATGCGATGATCCCGGTCGCCGAAGAGGTGGTCACGGTGACCCTGCCCGAGTCGCAGGCCGATGCCGACGGCGCCTCCGCGGCCGTCAACGCGGTCTCCGCCAAGGTCATCTTCAGCCGCGAGTGGCGCCCGTCCGACAACTGCGGCGACATCAGCAACGACGGCATCCCCGACCTGATCGCGAACTACTACGGGCTGCCTGCTCTTGTGGGCACCGACATCGCCAACGCTTCGGACTACAACGGCGACCTGGACTTCCTGCCCGGCGCGGCGAGCGACGGCGGCGGAATCATCGGTGGCTCTTCGAATACATGGGCGGCCGTCGGCCGGCCCTTCACGGCGTTCCTCGAGATCCGCGGGTACCACCCCGGCCTCAACCGCATCGATTACGGTTCGGACGACGATATGACGGCGCAGGAAGAGGCTGCGGGCTCATTCATCGGGCCGCAGACCGACCCCGCGACGAAGGGCGCGGAGCGGCCGACCGACCCGACCAAGATGGACACCGACGGCGACGGCTATCCGGACGGCTGGGAATATTTCTTCTGGTACAATGCGGTGGTCAATCAGACCGACGGCGTGCGTTATAACCCGCTGGACATCGGCCAGGGTGAAGCGATTCCGTGGGAAGACATCTATCTGAAATTCGATCCGCGCGTGCCGGCCACCGACCGCGTGGAAGAGCGCGATCTGGACAACGACGGCCTGACCGACTACGAGGAGCTGGTGGGCGGCACCAACCCGTTGCATTGGGACTCCGACGGTGACGGCATGTGCGACGGCTGGGAGGTCCTGCGCGGTCTGAATCCTACCGATGCGCGCGACGGCCTGAATCCGGTCTACAATAACCCGGACGGCGATTACATGGCGATTGCCTCGGCGACCTACACCTATGTGCCGGTGGTCCTCGAGGACGGCAGCACGAATTACTTCCTGCGCGACGCCGAGTCCGCGTATTACACGTGGTACAATTACGGCAACTCGAATGCGCCGATCGCGCTCGGACGTCCGGTGGAACTGCCTGCCGGCGCAGCAGCCGACGAGGACGGGACGGTCGCCGTCGACGTGCTGTTGTTGCACTTCCAGGTCAATCACGCGCTGGGCTTCGATCCGCGCACGGCGTGGACGGATTCGGTGAATCCGCCGCACGCGCCTACGCGGTTCCCGTCCTACGTCTCGGCGACGCCGAACACCCGGCCCTTCACGGCGCTCGACGAATACCTGCTCATGAAGTTCATGTCGGAGAACCGTCTGAACGGCGCGGGCGCGTCGATCGGCGGCGGCCGTGACAAGGTGCCCGACTGGACCGCGTTCTCCACGCATCCGCGCACGCCGGACAGCGATGCCACCGCCACAAAAGACGATGGCATGCCGGACGGCTGGGAACTGTATGTGGCCTGCGCGCCGGAGTCGCGCGACATGGTGATCAATCCGTGGAATCCGGATGACGGCAATGTGAGCATCGACGGCGAGTCTATCCCGTTCCTTGTCAACCGCCGCGAATTCGCGGGCACCGACTCCAGCGCCGCCTACGCGAATGCCGCGCTCTATGCCGCAGGCCCCGGACGCGTCACGATCACGCGGCCCGCGACCGACGCGAAGTGGGTCAACAAATTCTGGCCGACCGACCCGTGGAACTACGATACCGACGGCGACGGCTTGGAAGACGGGTTCGAAGCGGCCACGGCTGTGCCGGTCTCCTTCCTCGAAAACGGCACGTGGTGGACGGTGGGCGACACGACCCTGCAGTACGGTCCGGGAACGGACAACGGCACCTTCTGCGTGCGCGGCGCCGGACTCAACCCCTGCACGATGGATACCGACTGGGACGGCCTGACCGACACCTGGGAGTATGACTTTGCGGGCACCAACGCCGTGTCCGCCGTGACCGGCAACGCCTATATCGAATCAGGCATGGACGGCACGCACGGCCCCGCCAACCTGCGCGCATACTCGCCGGGCGATGCTTTCAGCTCGTTCGACATGTACGTGACCGGCAGCGGCGCGGTCAACCGCAATATGGATTTCGACCGCGACGGCCTGGAGAACTACCAAGAGTACTGGGTGCAGGCGGTGCGCCACTTCCGGTATGACACGGTCGGGACGGATACGAACGGCATTCCGACGCTGGACTTCGACGGCCCTGAGATCTTCTTCACGCCGATCGAGAATGAATGGGACACCGCCATCTATGCTTATTGGTGGCTGCCCATGGCTGTGAACCAGCAGGTGCTGCTGCGGCAGGGACCGTTCGCGCTCTATGTGTCGACCGATCCGCGCGAGCCGGATACCGACTTCGACGGCATGGATGACTTCTACGAGATGTACCACGGGCTCAACCCGATCCTGGGGCAGTACGATCTGGTGCAGCTCGCCTTCGAAATGATGCCCGGCACCATGAATGCCTTCCAGAACGGGTGGAATCAGGTTCCCGGCACACCGCTGCCGATGGATTTCGTGAAGTATCCGTGGCTGGCCGGCTTGGACGAGGCCGATCCGGATGCGGACGGTCTGCGCAATCTGGAGGAGCAGATCCAGCCCGACACCTCGGCGCCGGCCTGCTACAACACAGATCCGTCGCCGCTGTGGATGACCGATGTCTCCTACACCAACAGCCTGACCGCGCGCTTCTATGACTGGGGCGGCATGGACTTCTGGGTCGGCGGACCGTTCCGCGAGGACGACCATAAGATGTTCTCGTTCGAGATGAACGAAGGCTACGACACCGATAACGACGGCGTTTCGGACAAGGCCGAGCTGCTGTTGACCTCGACCGCACAGTCTGACCCGCAGGACCACGACGATCCGCTGCGCCGCCAGGCGCTCTGGTTCAGCGGCGAGAATTCAGCCGCGCAGACGCTGATGGGTTACGCCTTCAACGAGTGGGCGTTCCGCAGCTTCACGGTCGAGTTCTGGGCCTGCCCGGAGAACCTCTCCGCCGAGCAGGTGCTGCTTGAGCGCCCGATCGAATACGGGCCGAGCGACCTCAGCACGACCGGCAACGTGATCCGCGTGAACTTCCGCGTCGGCATCGATGCCACGGGCCGCCTCTACGGCATGTTCCAGAACGCGGGCGTGCATGACGACGAAACCGGCGTCAACATCGTTTACGCGCCGGTCGGCCGCATGCAGCTTAACACCTGGACGCACATTGCCCTGCGCATGGACGGCGCGGCCGGCAAGCTGGAGCTGTGGCTGAACGGCGGGCTTGAAGCGACGGTTGACACCACGCTCATCCCGGCGAACGGTGTGGTCAATATCTTGGCCGACCCGGACTACCTGCGCATGGCGCTGGCCGATGTGGCTGAGATCGTGGGCTATCCCGAGGCGTACGAGTATTCGATCCGCCCCGGCGTGATCGTGCTCGGCGCGCGCAATGTCAACCCGTTCCCGACCTCTGAAGACGGGCCGCAATGGGCGGACTACGACAGCTTCTACACGGGCTATATCGACGAAGTGCGCATCTGGGACGGTGCGCGCACCAACGATGAGATCCACGACAGCTTCCAGAAGCGCTTCTATGTCAAGGATCTGCTGGCGAACCGCCGCTTGGTCCGCGAGACCGAGCTGGCCGGCGGGTCGCGCGTTGTGGGTGTCACGCCGCAACTGCCGGCTGAGCTGATCTATCACTATACCTTCGACAACCTCTTCGGTGCGGATCGGATCGAATCGGTGGTCTCGGCTCCGCGCGGGTACAACGCCTATGCGGTGTCGATCAACCGCCCGGCCGACTGGCAGGTCGGCTGGTGGAGTGCGCTCGCCACGCGCAGCGAGGTTTATGCCGACATGCAGCTCGTGCCGTGGATCGAGAACGGCGTGAACCACCTGCCGCTGGGCGGCTTCCTGCGCGACCCGAACAACGAGTGGGTCTATATGGACCGGCTCTCGGTGCGCAACTCGCGCTATTGGCGCCACTACTCGGCGGGTGAGCTGCCCACCCTGGCGTGGAACAATGACCTCGAGCGCTACGACTTCCCGAACAGCAACAATCCGTACGGCGATCAGTACATCTCCACCGTCGAGAGCGGCGGGCGGCAGATCGAGGGCGACCTGGTGCCGCTGGGCGGAGCCTTCGCCAAGCAGACGGCGCTCTTCTGGGACTCCGACGCGCCGTCCGATGTCTGGGCCGAGACCGGCGAGGACAGCGATGCCGACGGCCTGCCCGACTGGTGGGAAACGCTGCGCGGCATCAGTCTGGCCAGCGGTTCCGGCGATGACGGCTGGTACGGCGACGCCGACGACGATGGCGTGACCAATGGCGAGGCGTATCTGCGCGATATCGCCAACGGCTGGCGTCTGGGCGACACGACGGCGCCGAGCGGCTATGTCCAGACCGCCGATATCGACGAGGACGGCCTGCCCGACTGGTGGGAGAACATCTTCAACCTCAAGGTTGAGGTCGACGTCGATCCGGCCGTGGCGCTGCACAGCGACCATGGCGCCATGGGCGATCCCGACTTGGACGGACTGAACAACCGCGCGGAGTATCTGATCGCCGAGCACTACGGATTCGCCAATCTGAGCCCCAAGAAGTTCAAGACCGCGGCCAACCAGTTGGTCTCCGATTACTTCCTCAAGCAGGGCGACCTCTACTTCGGTCAGATGTTCAGCGACCACGACTTCATGGAAGACAGTTGGGAAGAGCGTTATCCGGTCAACATCGCCAGCCGCTTCGTTTACGACGCGCATCAGGACCCGGATGAGGACGGCTGGTCCAACTGGTCTGAGGCGCGCTACTCCGCGTCGCAGGTTGACGTGCGCGCGGATCTGGGCATGAGCGTCGCCTCCTCCAGCGCCACCAAGTACGAGTTCCCGATTCCGATCGTTGAGACGTGGTTGCGCTACAACGGCATTCAGCCCGACGCGCAGATCGTGATTCAGTCGTTCTCCGATCCGGCGATGAACGGCCTGCCCGATGCGACCTACACGTTGGGCGCCAGCGCGACAGCCGGCGCGGGCACCGCCAAGACCCTGCCGATCGGCAACTGGAGCGAGCGCGTGGTGACAGGCACTCTGTCGCCGGGCGGCGTGCAGCCGGGTTCGATTGTGTTTGCCTTCACCGACAACTGGACCGGCATCACGATGAACAACGGGTTCGACTATGACGGTATCCTCTACGCAGGCAACCTGGCGGGTGATTTCGACGAGGTGGGCACCATCGACTATGTAACCGGTACCTTCACGTTCGATCTCTCCGAGTATAAAGACAGCATCATTACCGCGGGCGCCACGCCCGGTACGCCGCTGACCCGCACGCAGTATGTGGATTGCGAGATCTCGACCATCGCGATCAACTACTCGTTCCGCCTGGTGGAAAGCTGGCCCAAACGCCTCTTCCTCGGCCGGGCCGATACCGGATACCTGCGTGAAGGGCCGAACTACTTCTTCGCCTTCATGGACAGCAACAGCGACGGCGCGTGGAATGCGGGCGAACCGTGCGGCGTGCCGCAGCCTTTCGCAACGCAGATCGGCTGGCACCGCAGCGTGATGAGCATCGAGCTGACCGACCTGATGCAGGGCTATGTCCGCATGACGCTGCCGTCGGGCCTGCGCTCGGAAGACATCTTCAGCGGAATCGGTGCTGATCCGGACAGCGGCGGGGACGACCAGACGGGCGGCCTGATGCAGCGCGTCCGTATCTTCCGCCGCTCGGTGGACGGCGTGTACCAGATCAAGAAAAACGTCTTCGACAAGGTCATCAGCGTCCCGCGCAACTGGCTGCACGAAGGCGACCTGCTGGCACAAGGGCAGTTGGCGCTGGACTGGGGGCTTGCCGACATCCCCGTCGGTACGGCGCGTAACCGGATCTCGTACGAGGTGTATCTGGGTGATGCGCCGGAAATCGCACTGACCAACGGCGCGATCTCGGTGTTCACGAACGTCTATGACTCGACGCGTGCGCAAGCGCTCAGCGTTTCGCCGATCAATGGCGGGTACGTCTATTCGGCGCGCCCGACCTTTAAGTGGCGTCTGCCTGCCGGTGCCGAAGCGGGTTACCCGGCGTTCGCGATCGAGATCCGGCGCGGCTCCGAATCCGGGACCTTGATCTGGCACTCGGGCGCCCAAGCGGTGCCTTCGCGCAACGCCGAAGGCGAGTATGTCTGGGAGGCCCCGATCTACGCCAACACGCGTCTGCCGAACGGCCAGGTCTTCCTCTCGAACGCCATCTACTATTGGCGCGTGATCGCCATGAACGCCAAGTTCAGCACGACACCGACCACCACTTCGTCGACCGAGTGGTCGTCCTGGAAGAAATTCCGGCTGGACGTGAACGCGCCGCTGGAGTCGTCCGGATATGGTTCTGTCGAAGCGCGGGTCAAGTACTACGGTCCCGCAACCGCGATGCTGGCCGACCGCGTGAAGGTGCAGGTCTACCGCAACGCCGCCTTTGTCGGCACGCCCGCCGCAGAGTACACGCTCGCCGGGACTGACCTGACGGCGCTCACGGCGCTCACGGCCCCCGCCGTGAACGCGCGCCTCTACGGCCTGCAGGAGAGCGGGACGGCCGGCCGGTATTATCTGTGCGCCTTCATCGACCACAACCAGAACGGCGTGCGCGACGCCTGGGAGTCATGGGGATACGCTAACTTCTACGGCGTGAACCCTGAGACGCCCTATGCGCCGCGTCCTGCGGAGGTGGCCTTTGCCGCCAGTCCGGCGGTGTTGGATATCGTCATCGAGGATGCCGACACCGATCAGGACTGGTTCCCGGATGCGTGGGAGTACGAGCGGAATCCGGCGGGTGACTTCCTGCATCTCACCGGGCCGGCGGACGGCGCGGCGGGCGACACCGAGATCAACCCGCAGCTCCTTGATCAGCTCACGATCGCGCCGACAGCGTTCTTCACGACGCTGGCCTTGGGTTCGACCGACGCGGATCAGGACGGCTTGGACGATCTGAACGAGTTGCTGTTGGGTTCTGACGCGCAGGCGACATCGACTGCCGGCGATGGCTACACCGACGGTGATAAGGTCACGCTGGGGCTGGACCCCGCCGACACGTTGCGTCTGGATGTCACCGAGATCTCGCTCGCCTCGGGTCTGCCTGCGGTGCAGTGGGTGGTCGAGGTGCAGAAGTCCGACGCGTCGACGCTCAGTCTCGCGCCGGTGGCGACCTACGAACTGCTTTATACGCCGAGCCTGGCGAACCCGCAGTGGCAGGTGGTGCGCAGCGGCACGGTGGCGCTGGACGGTGTGCAGACGCTGACCAGCCAGATCGAGTCGGCATTGTCGGTCGATCCGGTGCAGGGCTTCTTCCGCGTGCGGCTGACGAAATAGCGCGTCCGCGCGCTGATGCTTGACGGCAGGTCGCCGCGCCTCCTCGGACCGGGGGGCGCGGCAGCCGCCCATAAGGGTTTTATGGCACAGATGAAACACAGAGTTTTAACCGTCCTGTGCATGGGGGTGCTGGCCGCCGCCTGCGCGTCGGCCGCGCCGTTTGCCAAAACCTTCAGTTTCACACAGCCGGATGGTACACGGATAGAGGTGTGGGGCGAAGGCGATGAATTCCGCGCGGTCTTCGAGCACCGCGGCTATACGGTCGTGCGGGACCGCGTGACCAAGGCTTACACGTATGCTCGGTTGTCGGCGGACGGTACGGAGTTGTTGCCGACCCGCCTGCTTGTCGGGCAGGCTGATCCGGCCGCCAGCGGCCTGCCGCAGCATCTGCGCATCGCGCCCGAGGCGGCTGCCGCCCAGGCGCGTTTGCGTTTTGAGCGCTGGGATGCCGGTATGCAGATCCGGCGTCGCTGGCAGGAGCGCAAGAGCCAGTTGCAACTGTTGCGCGCGCAGGCGGCCGGGGATATCTCGGTCATGGCGCCGCCTTCGTTCACCACGACCGGCACCAAGGTCGGACTCTGCCTGCTGATTGATTTTCCCGACGCGCCCGCGACCGTGCCGAGCGCGGATATCCACGAGTTCTGCAACGGCGACGGGTACACCGGTTACGGCAACAACGGTTCCGTCAAAGAGTATTATCAGGATGTGTCCGGCGGGCTGTTGACCTATACCAACGTGGTTACCGCTTACGTCCGAATGGTGAAGCCGCACAGCTTTTACTGCGACACGAGCAAAGACGCCGGGTCACAAGCCAATATTTTGATCGCGGACGCCATCGCGATTTTGAAGGCGCAGCCCAATTACGAGACTGAAATTCTTCCCACCTTTGAGTCGTTGTCGCAGGAGGGCGACGGCGAGCTCGTCGCATGCAATGTCTTTTATGCCGGTGACAATGGCGGCGACTGGACGATGGGCTTGTGGCCTCATTCATGGAGCTTGTATGAAGCCGGTCCGCAAGACTTGGGCGACGGCAAGTTCGTTTTCAAATACCAGATCACCGATATCGGGGCGACCTTGGAACTGGGCACCTTCTGCCACGAGAACGGCCACATGCTGTGCGGCTATCCCGATATCTACGACTACCAATACGATTCCGTCGGCGGGGCCGGTCAATTCTGTCTGATGAACTCAGGCGGACACGGCCACAACCCCGTTCAGATCTGCGCCTACCTCAAATATGCTTCGGGCTGGACCGAGACCGTCGAGGTGACCCTGCGCGATTATATCGAAGCTTCTTTGACCGCCACGGTCGGCGAGCCTGGCTTCAACCGCATCTACCGCTTTGCCAAGCCGGGTGTGGATACCGAGTACTATCTTTTCGAAAACCGCCAACAGGCCGGTCGCGATGCGGGCATTCCGGGCTCCGGCGTCGCGATCTGGCACATCGACGAGCAGGGCGAGCGTGATGACCAGCGTAGGGACTACAACACTGAGCACCAGAATTATGAATGCACGCTGATGCAGGCGGATAATCTCTGGCACTTCCAGAACAATGTGAACAGCGGCGACGCGCGCGACCTGTATTATGAGGGTAACCCGGCGACCGGCTACATCAACAGGTTCAACGACAGCACCCAGCCCAGCGCGCGCTGGTGGGACGGCACGTCCTCGCGCATCAAGGCGGAGTCGTTCAGTGCGAACGGTTCGCTCATGACCTTTGTCTTTCAAGTGGATCCCCCTGAAATCGCCACGCTCCCGACGCTGCCCAACGGGCGCGTGGGGCGTCCCTATGCTTACGCCCTGCTGGCGAGCGGCTACGCCACCCCCTTTGAGTGGCAGGTCATCTCCAACACGCTGCCGGCGGGACTCGCCCTGAGTGTCGGCGGCCAGTTGAGCGGCATGCCGGAAGAAGCGGGGACCTCGACGTTTCTCGTGTCGGTCACGGCCGCCAGCGGCAAGGCGGACACCAATGAGTTTAGCCTGACGATCCTGCCGGCGTTGACCGTGCCGCTGGTCGAGACCTTCGAAGAGCCGCAGGGTCCGCAGTCTGGCTGGCAGCAGGAGTTCGTGACCAACCGTCTGGCGTGGACCTATCGCAACGGCGCAACGTATCCGGCCAGCGCCTATCGCGGCACCAACAGCGCCTGCTTGGTGTCCGCGGATTCCGGACCTTATGTGACGCGTCTGATTTCGCCGCGAATCGTTTTCGCGCCCGGCGCACAGTTGCCGCAACTCAGCTTCTGGCACATCATGGGCAAGTTCGATGTGCGGCAAGACCAGTTGCGCGTCTACTACAAGAGTGCCTACGAAGATCCGTGGACGCTGCTGGCGGCTTACACCTCTTCCGTCAACCTCTGGACACAGCGCACCCTCGCGCTGCCCGATCCTTCTGAATCGTATTACCTGTGTTTCGAAGGAACGGCACGTTACGGATACGGCATCCACATTGATGACATCGTGGTCCGCGACGCATACCAGCCGCTCGCGATCATGACCCCGTCCGTGCTGCCGGAGGCGCAGGTGAAGACACCGTACGCTGTGTCTCTGACGCCGCAGGGCGGATTCGGACCCTATACGTTCGACTTGAACGCGGGCGTGCTGCCGGTCGGCTTGACGCTGTCGACCAACGGCGTGATCAGCGGCGTGGCCAGCAACTTGGAGACCCAGGTGTTCACCGTGCAACTGACCGACCACGGGGAAGGCGTTTCGGTCTTCGCTGATTTCACGCTGTCTGTGGGGCCGCCGCGCGTGACGCTGTTCGCCGAGGGATTTGAGTACGGCGGCATGTTCCCGCAGCGCTGGATCCAGCAGACAGTCTCCAATCAGGTGTCGTGGACGTTCCTGAACGGCGGCGGAAACGGTGACACCTTCCACCTGCCGGAAAGTGCCTACGAGGGAAACATTAACGCCGTCCTGTGGGTCGGTAATCCCTCGAACCACGTGACCCGCCTCTTTACCAAGAACGGGATTAACCTGGGCGCTGCGCCATCCACGCCGCGTCTTGAGTTCCAGCACGCCATGCGCGCCTTCCAGGGTATGCAAGATGAACTGCGCGTGTGGATCAAGAGCGACGCCGCGGAGCCGTGGTCGCTGCTCGCCGCTTACACCAACGACACGCCGGATTGGACGTTGCGCACGCTGGCACTGCCGAACCCGTCGACCAACTACTTCGTGATGTTCGAAGGAACGGCGCGCTTCGGGCAAGGCGTCTGCATCGACGATGTCAGGATTACGGACGGATCGATCGCGCCGATCATCACGACGCTGAGCGCGCTGCCGGGGGCTACGGTGGGGATGCCTTACAGCCAGACCTTCCAGGCGGCGGGCGGCGAAGCGCCGTACACGTGGAGCGTGGTCGCCGGGACCTTGCCAGACGGGGTGACGTTCACGGCTGAGGGGCTGCTGAGCGGTACGCCGTTGACGGGGGGTATCACGGTCTTTTCAGTCGCGGTGACGGACGTGCTGGGCTTTGCCTCCACGAATGAATGTGCGCTGACCGTGTCCAATCTGAGGCGCGTACCCTTCTTTGAGAACCTTGACGCAGGCAGCGTGATCCCGTCCGGCTGGTCACAGCAGATTATGACATCGGGTTCAACGCTGAAGTGGTTGATCGGCACCGGAAACGGGGCATCGCCTGCCGTGCCCTCTGCCGCGCACAGCGCCCCGAACAACCTCTACCTCCGCTCCGGCAACACGTCGCCGCAACGCACACGGCTGCTGACGCCTGCGTTGGATTTGGGCTCGGGCATGACCAATGCGACGCTCTCGTTCTGGCTCTGTATGGCCAGCAGGAACGCGAATGTTGATGAGCTGCAGGTGTTTTACAAAACCAATGCGCTGGTCACTGAGTACAAACATCTCCTGACGATCAAGACGGCTGTGCCGGCGTGGAGCAATGTCGTTGTTGCGCTGCCGGAGGCGTCGGACTCCTACGTGATCGCCTTCGACGGCATTGCTAAGGCCGGACGTGGCGTTTGTATGGACGATATCTCCGTGACGGGCGATTATCCCGCGACCGGCGGGTATGCCGACTGGCAGATCGCCGAGTTCGGCGCCGAGATCACCGATGAAGCGATTGTGGGTATGACCGCCGATCCGGACGGAGACGGTGTTGAGAACTGGCTGGAATACGCCATGGCGCTCGACCCGATGGCTCAGGACAGCGAATTCGCCATGGATGGCGGCGTCACAGCGGGATACCTGACGCTCTCCTACCGCAAGAACCCGCTGGCCACCGATGTGACCTTCACGATCGAGGCGTGCGATGATCTGGCGGTTCAGGATTGGACCACGGTGGATGTCTCGGAAACCGGAATTGAAGATTACATCTCGTGGCTCTGGATCACCAACCGCCACGATGTGCCGGTGGCCGACGCCCCGCGCCGCTTCCTGCGGCTGACGATCACGCCGCCCGCTCCATGAGGGTTTGCGGTTTCTGGTTCCTGGTTTCTGGTTTCGGGTTCCAAGTTGAACGTTGAGAGTTGAACGTTCCCCCTCGATCGTTTGCGGTAGGGCGGTCTCGCCGAGACCGCCGCCGGGACAAAAACCCCAATCCTGCTCATCCTGTAATCCCGGCCAAAAAAACCGACGTATCTGCCGGGACTACCGTAACTACAGGGACTGTCGGGATTAGCGGACCGCCCACGCCAGATCGCGCGGCGTGCCGGTGAGCACTTCGCAGCCGTTCCGCGTGACCAGGATCACGTCCTCGATGCGGATGCCCAGCCGCCCCGGCAGATAGATGCCGGGCTCGACCGTGAGCACCATGCCGGGTGCGAGTTCGGTGGCGCAGGCCGAGCTGAAGCTGGGCGATTCATGCACCTCCAGACCGAGTCCGTGTCCCAGGCTGTGCCCGAAAAAAGGGCCGTATCCCGCTCGCTCGATCACGCCGCGCGCCACGGCATCGATGGCTTGACACGGCAAGCCGGGACGGATCGCACGCACCGCCGCACGGTTAGCGGTCAGCACGATCCGGTAGATCTCGCGCCAAAGCGGCGTCGGAGGGCCGAACGACACGCAGCGGGTCATGTCCGCGCAGGCGTGGTTCAGTTTCAGGCCCAAGTCCACCAGCAGCGGCTGGCCGCGGCGCAGCACGGTGTCGTCCGGCTGATGATGACATTCCGCGGCACCGCGTCCGACGCAGGCGATGGCGGCGAAGGCTTCGCCCTGTCCCAGCCGCTCGGCTTCGCGGCGTACGATCGCACTGATCGCCCATTCGCTCATGCCGGGAACGGTCTGCCGCAGCGTCTCTGCGAAGAGGCGGTCATTCGCCGTGATCGCGGCGCGCATGCGGCGCTGTTCGTCCGGCGATTTGATGGCACGCAATTCCTCGATCATTGGGGTGGCATTAACCCACTCGACATTCGGCAGGGCTGCCTGAAGTTTCAGGAATCGGGCCGCCGGCATGGACCCCTCGTAGCCGACGCGGCGCCAGCCGCAGCCCAGGCCCGCCACCACCTCCGGCTCCAGCGCGGGGCGCCAGAGCAGGTGCGAGGGCAGCCACGGCGCCGTGCGCCGTGCCATTGTAAGGTAGCGGAAATCGGTGTGGAACGCGGGCGGTGCGCCGCGCTCGCTCAGCAGCATGCCGTTCGAGGCCGCCAGTCCGGTGAAGTAGAAGCGGTTGATCTCGGTGGTCACCAGCACGGCGTCGAGCCGTTGCCGTCGCTGCGCGGCTTGCAACCGCCGCAGACGGCGCTGTATCTCATTCGGAGCAAATGGTATTGATGCGGACATAAAGAGGGTTTAGGCGTCAGATGCTGTAGTCGTCCGGGATGGGATAGCCGGGGCGGATCACCGGCTTGGGGGTCTGGTTATAGACCTTGGAGCCGGGAGGAACCGAGTGGATCAGCCAGACGTTGCCGCCGATCACCGCGTCGTGGCCGATGACGGTGTCACCGCCCAAAATGGTGGCACCGGCGTAGATCACCACATTGTCCTCGACATCGGGATGGCGTTTGGTGCCCTTGACGAGCATACCGGTGGCTTCGTCCTTAGCGAAGCTGAGGGCTCCGAGCGTGACGCCCTGGTAGAGCTTGACGCGCCGGCCGATGCGGCAGGTTTCGCCGATCACGACGCCGGTGCCGTGATCGATGAAGAAGCCAGGGCCGATGGTGGCGCCGGGGTGGATGTCGATGCCGGTGCGCGAATGCGCGTGCTCGCCCATCACGCGCGGGATCAGCGGCACGCCCTGCCGGTAGAGCGCGTGGGCGATCCGCTGTACGGTGATCGCGTAAAGTCCGGGGTAGCTCATCACGATCTCCATGGTCGACATCGCGGCGGGATCGCCTTCGTAGGCCGCCTGGATATCCTCTTCCAGCATGTCGCGGATGGCGGGCAGCCCGTACAGAAGCGCGGTCACAGCCTGGTGCGCCTTGGCTTCGCAGTCGTGACAGTCCTCGCACTTGACCCGCTTGCAGGCGTATTCGAAGGCGCGGTGGGTCTGGTCGCAGAGCCGCAGCGCGATGTCGCGCAGGGTGTCTTTGAGGTGGCCGTGACAGGTGTCATGCGCGATCGGCGCCTGCCCGTGGCACCCGGGATAAAGCACGGCCAACAGGGCGTCCAGAACGGCGATCACCGCGCCGGTGCCGGGCAGGTTGACGTCGCGTTCGGTATTGGCGACCGGGCAATTCTTACAGGGCGAGAGCGCCTCGGTCAGCGGATTGAGATTCTGTTCGAGCCACTTTTCCATAATGGTGTCCTAACCACCGCGTCCGATGCGCACGATGACCTGTGACGCGCCCAGGTTTTTCCAGCCCAGCGTCAGCAGCGCGCGCTCGGCAAAGCCGCGGCCCTGGCAGTTCAGATCCAGGATGCGGATGTTGTCTTTGCGGCACAACTCGCGGAAATCCTTGAGGGTGAAGAGATGGATGTTGGGCGTGTTGTACCACTCAAAGGGGAGCTGCTTGCCCTTGGGCATGCGCCCTTTCATGAGCAGTTCGCGGCGCACTTCGAGACAGGCGAAGTTCGGGAAGGAGATCACCGCCTCGCGCGCGACGCGCAGGATCTGCTGCAAAAGCTCGCGCGGGCGCTTGATCGTCTGCAGCGTTTCGCTGAGCACAACGATATCGAAGCTGTTGTCCGGGATCATGGCCAGACCGTCGTCGATGTCTTCCAGCAGGATGTCACAGCCCAAACCGATCGCGGTGATGACTTGGTTGACGTCGATTTCGACACCGTTGCCGCTGCAGGCCCGGCGCTGGCGCAGGATGTGGAGCAGTGAGCCGTTGCCGCAGCCGAGGTCCAGCACGCGGCTGCCCGGCGGGATCAGGTCGAGCACCTTCTGATAGTGGCGCAACTGCCATTGCCGGATCACGCCGCCCTCCGGCGCGTCGTCGCTGCGGGACGTGCCGTCAGCCGCCGGCAGGAACGCACTCACCACGCGCTTCAATTCTTCGATGTGGGTCAGGAAGGCGTCGTGCCCCGCCGTGGCGTCGAGGTGACAGTACGAGACCTGCTTCTTCTGTCGCACGAGCGCGGTCACGAGTTCCTCCGACTGCTCGGGCATGAAGAGCCAGTCACCGCTCAGCGAGACGATCAGCACGCGCGCGGCGATCTTCTCAAAAGCGGCGTCGAGGCTGCCGTAGCTCTCCTCGATGTCGTACTCGTCCATGGCCAGCGTGATGTGCAAGTAAGAGTTGGCATCGAAGCGCTGGATGAATTTCTCGCCCTGATACTGCAGATAGCTCTCGACCTGGAAGAAGGTGCCGAAGTTGCGGTCGATGGCATTGCGGAAGTCGGGATCGGCGGTCAGCCACTCCGGACGCTTGTCGCGGCCGAATTTGGCCTCCATGAGCTGTTGCGAGAGGTAGGTGATGTGGGCCAGCTTGCGCGCGCTGGAGAGTCCCTTGCTGGGCAGACTCTCGCGGTCGTAGTAGTCTCCGGCGTTCCAGTTGGGGTCCGCGACGATCGCGTGCCGGCCGACAATGTCGAAGGCGAGGGCCTGCGAGTTGAGGCTGGCGGCCGAGGCGACCACGATCCCTTTGTCGACCTCGCCGGGATAGCGGATCAGCCATTCGAGCACCTGCATACCGCCGAAGCTGCCGCCCATCACCGCCGCGAGCCGCGTGATGCCGAGCTGGCGCAGGCAGAGGCGGTGCACCTCGACGATGTCGCCGACCGTGATCTTAGGGAAAGCCGAACCGTAAGGTTTGCCGGTCTCCGGATTGACCGAGGAGGGGCCGGTGGTGCCCTTGCATCCTCCGAGGATATTGGCGCAAACGACCTGATAGCGCCGGGTGTCGATGCCTTTGCCGGGGCCGATCATGCCTTCCCACCAACCCGAGGGGTCAGTCTCGCCCGGCCGCAGCCCGGCGACATGGGCGTCGCCGGTGAGCGCGTGGCAGATGAAGACCACGTTGTCGTTGTCGGCGGTGATCGCGCCGCAGCGCTCGACCGTGACCTCGATTTCAGGTAAAACACCGCCTTTCTCGAGCCGGAAGCCTCCGGGCGGGAGATCCAGTTTGAGGGTTTGCGGTACGACCGTTCCTACCGTGTGTTCAGTGTGAGTGTCTTTGAGCATGCTCCTTTCGAAAACGAACCATTAAATTATCATGCGTCACAGGCTTGCGCCAGCGCAAACGTGACACTTCCGGCTTGTGTTGCCGGCGGGGCGCGCTACAATTCAGGCCGGTTTGTACGACGATTATTCGGGAGGAGGAGTGTTCACCATGGCTGCGTCGATGGAGATCCAATGCACGGCATGCGGTGCCCTCACGTTGGCGCGCAAAGAGCCGGTTTACGAGGGCTTTAAAAAGTGCGGCGAGGCGTATGTCTGCACCGGTTGCGGAGCGCGCTATGCCTCGGCAGAAGAGACGCCGTTCGTTCAGGCGGCGCACCGGCCGCGCGTTTTTACAGAGGCCGACAAGCCGCGCGCGCTGGAGATCTTCAGCGAGGATGAGCGCCGGCATTCCTGCGGGTGGTGTCGCCATTTCGTAGTCAACCCTTTCAGCCAGCGCTGCGGCCTGACAAACAGCGAGACACAGGCGACCGACCTCTGTGTGCGCTTCGAGAAGCGGGACGAGCCGGGCGCGTGAAGCCGCACGCGGCCCGCTCGGCCATCAGCCGTCGCCGGCGCCGGCGATCCTTTCCAGCGTTCCGGTGGTGGAACGCCCCGGCACGAGCGGGATGAAGCGGATGGCACCGCCGTAGGCCGCCACCGTCCGGGCTTCGGGGATCGGCTTGCCGTGCGGCGGCGCGTAATCCGCACCCTTGCAGTGCACCTCGGGCTTGAGTCGCGCCAGCGAGACCTCGGGCGTGGTCTCGCCGAACAGCACCACGGCGTCCACGCAGGCCAAGCCCGCGAGCAGTTCCGCCCGGTCATCCTCGGGGTTGACCGGGCGCGCGGGCCCTTTGATGGTGCGCACGGAGGCGTCGTTGTTGAGACCGACCACCAGCACGTCGCCGCATGCCCTGCAGGCCTGCAGGTTGCGCAGGTGGCCGACGTGCAGCAGGTCGAAACAGCCGTTCGTCCAGACCACGCGCCGTCCATCGCGCCGCCATTGTGCGCGCAGAAGGTCCAGCTCGTCCCACGTCACCACGCGTCCCATATCACTCTTCCTGGCCGATCCATACGCGACGGGAACTCTTGAGCGAATACCCGTTCACGCTGCGCTTCTCGACGTACGCGCCGTCGC
Source organism: Verrucomicrobia bacterium ADurb.Bin070 (assembly GCA_002071025.1). Lineage (GTDB taxonomy): Bacteria > Verrucomicrobiota > Kiritimatiellia > RFP12 > UBA1067 > DUPH01. Next base: position 17,002 of record MWEJ01000012.1, read on the forward strand.
CCACGTACGTGCCGCCGTCGCGCGTCAGCACGCCGAGATACCGGAGCGTCGCGAAACGGCCGGTCGTCTCGTTCAGCACTTTGAAGGAGCCGGAGAAAAGTCCGGAACGCTTGACGGTCTTCAGCTTCACGCCGCCCGGGTTGTCCGGTTCCGGCGCGATGGTCAGCGAGCCGGAGGTGCCGGGGATCACGGGCGGCGTCCAGGCGAAGGGCTCGGCCGTGAACAGCGTGCCCGCGTAGGCGGCATGCAGGTCGTTCAGCGAGTTGTAAAACGCGCCGACAGCCTCCAGCCGCGCATCGAACCGGTCGCCGGTCAACAGCCTCGTCTTGCCGGGGTAGATCCAGTCCAGCCGGACGGTCGGAAGGTCACTCACCTCCTGATCCGCGGGAATCGCACCGCCGGAGAGACGCAGCATGCCCGAGAAGACGCCGCGCTTGCCGTAAAGACGGACAAACAGCGGGACCATCCCCACGTCGTCGATCACCATCAGCGTGGTGGCGAAAGACACGCGCGTGCCGTCGGCCAGCTTGCCGGCGATCTTCACCGCGCCGCGGTCGCGGACTGTAACGGTCACGTACCCGGACCCGCTTTGCGTGTTGTCTGCGGCCGGATCGGTTTCGCACGCGCCCATCGGCAGGGCCACGGTGTAGTAGCCTTTGAAGGCGTTCAGCACGGCCTGCGCCTCGGCGTCCGTGCGGTCGAGGAAGGCGTTCCGCTGGCCGGTCACGTGGAAGGTCGTGCCCGGCGCGAGCCTGCCGCCCGTGAGCGTGCCGTACATCATACCGCTGTCGCTCTCTAGGATCAGTTCCAATTGTTCGCCCTGGCGTGTTGCGAGCAGTGCGATGTATGCCCCGTCCTCGTTTTTCGCGGTCCAAGACTTGCCGGAGAAGCTGAGCGAAAGGTCTTGCAGCGTGACCTTGGCGGAGAGCTTTCCTTTGGATGACGCTTTGAGCGTGAGGGTTCCCTTGATCTGGTACTGGCCTTCGCCGAGGCTCAGGTCCAGCACGCCGGTGAAGGTGCCCTGGGCCGTGGCGTCCAGCGCCTGAACGACGACCGTCACACCGTAGGTGACCGCCGTGCCGTCGGTGTGGCGCGCCGTCACCAGCACGGTATAGGTGCCGGGGGCTGAAGGAATGCCCGTGATGACGCCGGTGACGCGGTTGATCGTCAGGCCCCGAGGCAGGCCGCTGGCCGTGAACGCGGCCGGCCGCTGACCCGCGCCGGCATCCCGTTCGAACAGGACGCCGGCAGTCGGCGTGAGCGTCGGGAAGACCGGGACGTCCGGCACGTAAACCGGCGTGACCGTCACCTCCTGGGCGGGCATGGTGACCTGAGTGACCGCATTGGAGGGATCGAAGGTCGCGCCGAGATCCGCGTCGGCGGGCGACACGGTCCACGCCGCGAAACGGTAGCCGCCGGCGGCGGCCGGCGCCGTGAGGTCGAAGAGTGTGCCGTCCGGCAGCCACTGCTCGACGGCACCATCCGGATTCTGCTGGATGAAGCGGAAAATGCCGGTGGCGGATTCGGGAATGAAGACGGCGGTCAGCGTGACGGCCGCGGCCGGCATCGTGAGCAGCGTCTGGGCCATGGCCGGATCGAAACCGGCGCCCAGTCCGGTGCCGGTGGGCGCCACCTGCCACGCGCCGAATTTCATGCCCGCCGGCGCGGCGGCCGGCGCGAGGCCGATAGCGGTGCCGGCCGCGAACAGGCCGCCGGTGTTGACGCTGCCGTTGGCCACCGTCAGCGGGAAGGACGCGGTGGCCTGCGGCACGGCGACCCGGAAGCCGATCTGCGACTGGCGGTTGGAAACGATCAGCCCCGTGCCGGTCGTGATGTTTGTCACGGCGACCGAATACCGCTGCGCGGAACGGACAAAGGCCGCCTCGCGCTCATAGCTGCCGCCGCGCATGACCCGCAGCGAGGGGGTGCCGGGAGCCACGCCCGCCGGCCCCTTCGGGTCGGTCTGCGGCGCGGACCCCAGATCGGCCGCATACCAGTCGAGGCAGATCTCCCACACGTTGCCGTGCATGTCGTACAGGCCCCAGGCGTTGGGCTGCCGGGTGCCTACCGCCTTGGTGCCGGACGGCGTGTTGTTCGCCGCGTACCAGGCCATGTTATCCACGCTGCCCGCATAGGCGCCGGTCGTGCCCGCGCGGCAGGCGTACTCCCACTGCGCCTCGGTCGGGAGGTCGGCCCCGTTGACGGCCGTGTTCTTGTTGCGCAGGACGCCGAGGAACGAATCAAAATCCACCGCGTTGTTCGCCGGCCAGGCCGCGCCGAGCGTCCCGCCGCGGATGTCCGGGTAAGAGACGCGTTCCACCGGCAGCGTGTCGCCGGTGAAAAAGGCGGGGGTGGTGCCTCGGACGTTCTGCCACTGCTTCTGAGTGACTTCGAAGAGTCCGAGATAGAAGTCCTGCGTCAGGGTCACGGCGTGCTGCGTTTCGTTAAGACCGCGGCCCGGCTCGCTCGTCGGACTGCCCATCGTGAAGCCGCCGGTCGGGACCTTGCGGAAAACCAGTTGCGAAGTCTTGTGCAGGTCGGTCCAGCCGCCCTCCGGCGGCGTGTCGCGGTAGGTCACCACGTTGCTGACCAGATCAAGAACCAGATAGGTGTTCTGCGCCACGGTCTTGGGGCGGAAGACGGCCGTCACCGCGCGGTCGCCGGCGCCCATGATCAGCGTGGTCGGCGCGCTGCTGACGTCCGCAATCGTGTTGGTGGCGCCTTCCCAGTGGTCGAACTCGTGGCCGGCGGTCGGCGGGGTCACGATCGAACCGATGGTCACCGTCTGTCCATTGGTGTAGTTTCCGCTGCCGGAGGCGTGGTTGACGGTCAGGACGTAGCGCTTGTCGCTGTAGGTCGCGGTGACCGTCACCCCGGCGCCTGCAATCGTGGCTGTCGTCGTGGCGCTTTCCGGATCCGCCAGCGCATAGGTATCGCCGGTCCAGCGGTCGAATTCGAAGAGCAGGGTGTTGGTCGGATTGGCCGTGATCGAGACGCTCTGGCCGTTGGTGTAGCTGCCGCTGCCGCTGCCGTTCACCACAGTCAGCGGGTAGAGCACCGGTTCGAAGCGCGCGGTCAGCGTTATGTCGTAGAGCGGCATGACCAGCGCGAGCGAGGCATTGGTGACCGAAGCGGCGTTGAGGAATTGGTTGGTGGCTTCGGGTGGAGCGACCTGCCAGTCGAGGAAGGTGTGGTGCGCGGGCACGGTCGCCGTGACCGTGTTGGTCTCGCCCTGCCGGAAATTGCCGCCGCCCGTGCCGCCATTGACGGTCAGCAGCGGCAGGCGCGCGCAGAGGCGCAGGCCGGCGGCGTTGGCCGGCGTGTCAAAAATTGAGCCTGCTGCGGTGCTCGTGCACTGTGCCGCGACCGCATCGTAATAACCGCCGCGTAAGGTGGTGCCGTCGGCGCACATCTCGGCGACGTTGCCGTACAGGTCGTACACGCCCCAGGCGTTCGGCAGCTTCTGTCCGACCGCACGGGTGACACCTCCCGCGTTGTCCAAGAACCAAGCGTAATCGGGCAACATGGCCGGGTCATCCGAGCCGTAATGGTAAGCGGTCGTCGTCCCGGCGCGGCAGGCCAGCTCCCACTGCGCCTGCGTCGGGAGTCCGATCATAAGGCCGGTGCGCGCAATCAGCGCGTTAAAGAAAGGGGCCGGCTCCGACGTGATCAGCGGCAGCGTTTCACTGTCAAACGCATGATTCATGACCCGGTTGTATTGGCCTCGCGTCACTTCGAACACGCTGACGTAGAAGAACGAGGTGTCGGACTCAACGATCTTGCGCAGGACGATCCGGTTGGTCACGTAAGTGAGGTCGGCGGCCCAGCCGCCGGCCGGTTCACTGGCCTGATAGGCGACAGGATAGGCGTTGGTGTCCGACAGATCGATCACCGCGTAGGTGTCGGCGGCCTGGCCGGAACACAGGGAAGCCGCCGCCACACAGCCGGCGAAAACGAAAGACAACATCTTATTCATTACGACACCTCCATTTACAGGTCAGCTTCAACCTTAGCGTTTATCGATCTTCGCGGCAAGGCAAAATGGGGCAACCCATGGGTGGCGGATGGGGGGGCGCGTGTTGTGCGCGGAGCGTCGAGGGCGCAGACGGCCCGGTCCGCGATGAAAAGCCTCGTGCAAAGCAAACGAGCGGTCGGCATTTTGAGGAAAGGCTCGGCGTACTCGCGTGACCGCCTTTCCCGCGGACGCGGTTATTGAACGTTTGAAGCGAGGCGGTTGAGCTGTGCGATCAGATCGGCGGTTAAAGGCTTCAACAACTCGTCATACGGGTAGCCGAATTGTTCGGGATAACGTCCATAGTAGGCGGCAATCGGCCCACTCGCGCGCGTCGAGAATGTTTGCTCCAGCTCATTGCGGATGGCTTCGGCCATGTCGAGCCCCGCCGGTTTGTATCCACCCTTGTCGCTGCCCCACAATAGCCAATCGGAACGTTCCCATGTGGTCGCCGTACATGCCAGAGGAAGGTAGACCAGCCAGAGGGAGTGTCGTTCCCCTGCGTGTCTTTTCCGCGACTCGGTGAAACAGGCCACCTTGACGCGGGCAGAAGCGTTGTCGGAAGGGGGCAACGGAAGTTCGGTATGCCTGAAAACGCGGCCGGATTGAATGATGCCGCGGGTGTACTCCGCACTCGTGACGGATGAACACCCAACACCGCAGGTGCAAAGAGTGACCAAACCGGCGACTGTCCAAAACGAGGATATATGCATATAACGGACTCCCGGTGCCGGTAGGATAGCCCCCTTCCGGCCGCCGGCTTGAAGGCCTATTTGGCCGATACGTTGTAGCGGATCGCCTTGCCCTTGACCGTTACCGACTCCTCGCTGTATATGAGGTAGTTCGACCGTTTCGAAGAGAAGCGCGGCGCCAGCAGAGCGTCGGCGGTCGGCACGGATTCGATCGCATTGTACACGGCCGCCTTTTCGACCGGGCTGACCAGAATCATGTTGCCGAGCTGGCCGTACTTTTCCTCGCCCCCGATCGAAATGAATCCGAAAAGCTTGCCGCCCGTTGCTGTCCCGGTCGCTTCTCCGATAATGTCATACGTTGCGGTCGTCCTCAGCATTTCCAGAGGGATATCCTGTTGCGCGATCTTGTTACTGAAGCTCGCACAGCCGCCCAGCAGGAGAGCACCGTTCACCATGATAAGCACCGTGATCGCGTTTTTCCGTGTTCCTGTCATCATGAGGCTCCTCTTTTTACGAACAACCGTCTTGGCTGTTACGTTATGTGTATATATATGAACCTTATGTGCATGTCAATATGATAGTGCGAAAGTGTCGAAAGCGGGCGGCCATGCGCCCAAAACCGCCTCGCCGCGCTTTACGCCCGGATAAAGATGGCGTAAGCTGTGAACCAATGCCTGATGGAACAGAAATCCGCCGTGAGGGCGAGCTGCGGTTGTGGCGCGAGGCGCTCGACCGGCTGCGCGCCCTGGAGCGCGTCTGGCCCGATGACGCGGCGCGCGAACGCGAGCGCGCGGCTTGCCGCGCGTGGTTGGCCGAGCAGCGCGCGCTGCCGCGCCTGGCCGGTCTGGCGCACCTGCTGGCGCCGGGCCTTTCGCTCCGCCAGCTCGACTGCGTGCGGGTGCCGATCGAGCGCGCGGTCGCGCGCCTCAGAATCACCGACGTGGAAATTCTGGATGCCGACCTGCCGCCCGCCGCCGCGCCGGCCGCGCCGCCGCTGCCGCTGACGGTGGTCGCGGATTCGATCCGTTCGGCCTTCAACGTCGGCGGGCTCTTCCGTACCGCCGAGTGTTTCGGTGTGCGCGAGCTGCTGCTGTGCGGCTACACGCCGCCGCCCGACCAGGCGCAGGCCGCACGCGCGGCGCTGGGCACCGAGCGGCTGGTGGCTTGGCGCCATGCCGGCGAGATCCGCGCGGCGATTGCCGAGCTTCGCGCTGAGGGCGTGCCGTGCGTGGCGCTGGAGACGGTGGCGGGCGCGCCCTCCGTCGCGGCGTTCGAGTGGCCCTTCCCGTGCGCACTGGTGGTCGGCAACGAGCGCTTCGGCCTCGACCCCGATGTCGTGCGGACCTGCGACGCGACTGTGCGCATCCCTCTGGCCGGCCGCAAAAATTCGCTGAATGTGGTAAGCGCGCTGGCTGTGGCGCTGTTTGCCGCCACCCAGTGCCGGCAGAAGCGAGGATAAAAAGCCGGTCAGTTGGTGCTGGCGCGGCGGAACTCGACCTTGCGCAGGATGCGGATCTGGAGGTAGGTGAAGCCGATCAGCGCGACGCCGAGAAACCATGCCATCGTGGTGGCGGTGCTGAAGCGCAGGTTGTTGTAGGCCTCCTTCCAGATCGCGAGGCTCAGCACGTTGGTGGCGTCGCCGGGGCCGCCGAACGTGAGCAGGAAGATGCTGCCCATCCCCTGGAACGCGGCGATAAACGCGCCGACAAAGTTGATTACCATCAGCGGCAGCAGTTGCGGATAGGTGATATGGCGGAACCGGCTCAGGATGCCGGCGCCGTCGATGGCCGCCGCCTCGTAGTAGTCGGGCGGCAGCGCCTGCAGCGCCGCCACGTAGATCAGGCTGGCCATGCCCGCGCCGGCCCACACGCCCGGCAGGATGCAGCAGAGCATCGCCAGCGAGGGGTCCTGCAGCCAGGTCTGCCGCGCCACGCCGAAGAATCCCAGGAGCTGATTCAGCATGCCGTTCTCGGTCGGGTCGTACATCAGCTTCCAGAGCAGCGCGATCACCAGCGCGCTGGTGAGGTGCGGCAGGAAGTAAAGCGTGCGGAAAAAGATCTTGCCGCGCGGGATCTCGGCCAGCATCAGGGCCAGCAGCACCGGCGCGAGAAAGCCCAACAGCAGCGTCAGGCCCACGTAGTGGAAGGTGCGCGCCCACGCGGCCCAGAAGCCCTTGTCGGTGGCGACGAGAATGAAGTTGTCAAGGCCGGCCCACGCGGTCTCACCCACGATGCGATACTCCTGAAAGGCCATGACCGCGCCGCGGATCAGGGGATAATAGCTCCAGACCGCGATCGAGAGCAGCGCGGGCGCGAGCATCAGCCACGGAGAAAAGGAGAAAGGAGACGGGAGGAAGGAAAAAGGAGAAGGGAGACGGGGGGCGGTAGTACCGGCAGGATCGGCAGCACCGGCAGACGGGGCCCGGGAGACGGGCTTGCGCCTGAAGGCCAGGGCGAGGCAGACGAGCGCGGTGATCGCGACGATGCCGAAGAGCACGCGGGCGAGCGGACGCTGGCGCGCGAGCACCGCCTCCGGCGCGCGGAACATCAGGCCGCGGTTGGCGTCGTCGTTGATGCGCCGCAACGCGGCGGCATAGTCGAAGCGCTCGCCGGTGTCGGCCAGCAGCACGCCGAGCAGACGGCGGTCGATCAGGTCCGACACCGCCTGCCAGAAACCGGCGAAGGGTTCGGTGCGCGCCAGGATCGCGCCGCCGGCGATGCGCGCGTAGTTGCGCCGGATACCCGGCGGCACCTCGTCCAAATACTCGTTGAAGCCCAGCCGTTCAAGGTCGGCGGGCGTGCACCAGCGCGCGTGGCCTTCCAGCACCTTCTGCTTGACCGTCTCGTCGTTGACCGCCTCGCTGGCGAGCTGCTCGATGCAGCGCCACACCAGATCGCGCTCGGCCTTGGGACGGCGCCCCACGCTCTCGGTCATGCTGTAGAAATGCTTGTGCGCCTGGAAGACCGGCTTCAGATCCGGCCGCGCGGCGGGGAAGGGCATGATGCCGACCATGTCGGGCGGGAGGTTGAGGTCGCGCGTGAGCTGCTCGACCAGCTCGGCGCCGGAGAAGAGCGCCACCACCTCGCCTTGGGCGAAGAGCTGCGGCAGGTCCTGCGTCAGGCGCGGCAGCGCACGCGCCACACCTTTGATCACATCGCTCTCGGCAAAGGCGATCTCGCGACCTCCGTCCAAGGTCACGCGCCCGGCGGCCAGGTCGGCGGGCGTGAGGTCGACCGGCTCGCCACTCTGCGGGTCGCGCAGCCAAGGGGCCCAGGCCAGGCGGTGGGTGAAAGCGGCCGCCTCGATGGCCTCGGGCGAGTCGAAATTCGCCTGCCAAACAGCCGCTGCCCCCGACAGATCCTCGCCGGTGTCGGGCGCCAGGAAACGGGTCTCCTCCATGGCGAAACGATAGCTGCGTCCCGTGGCAGGCGAGACGCGCACGGAGACGATCGGCGAGCCGCCGGCGGCCTGCATCCACGGCAGCCAGCTCCACGGCCGGTTCTCGAGGCCGAAGGCGCGCTGGCCGCGCTGCACCTTGGCGCCGGCCACCTGCTTGCCCGGAAAGGTGAGGCGCTGGCACCAGCGGAAGAACTCGTCCCAGGTGGCCGGGATGTATTCGGGATCGACACCGGCCTGCCGCACCAAATCTTTGCGGTAGACGATGCCGTAGTACCAGATGCCGGCCATCGGCAGGCCGTAGACCTTGCCGTCGCGCGTGGCGACTTGGCGCCAGAGCGGCGGCACCTGCCGCCAGCCGGGCCAGCGCGCCTCGTCGTCGCTGAGCTGGCCGTCGCCGTCGGTGTCCTCGCCGAGCCACTCGTTGAGCGGGTGGCAGAAGCCCTGCTCGATGTCGTGGCGGATGATGTGGAACCAGCAGAAGTAGATGTCCGGCGCGGTGCCGCCGGCGAGCGAGAGCATGAACGGGGCGCGGCCGCCGGCGCCGGGCAGGGTCAGGCCGCCCCACTTCTGCGGATTGAGGCGCGGCTCCGCGCGGGCGAGGGCGAGGATCTGGCGCGTGACGGGACTCTCCGGCAGGTCGGGGTCGTAGCCCTGCAGGAACGTGACGGTGACAGGCTCCGCGGCGGCTGTCGCGCCGCCGGCGGTGAGCAGCAGGAGAAGGATCAGCGCGTGGCATTTGCCGCGCCACGCGATGTCATCGTCACTCATTGCTCCTCCGGCACGGCCTCGGGTGCCGGCACGGCATCCGGCGCCGGCATCTCCTCGGGCGTGTGCTCCGGCATCTGCGCCTGAGCCTCAAGTTCTTGCTGGGCATTCAGCAGCTCCTGCTGCGCATGAAGCTGTTGCAAGGTCGCTTCATTCTCTTTCTCGCGTTTAGCCATTTCATCCTGCGCGATCTTGCGCGCCAATTCCTGCAGGCTCTCACGCGTGGCCTTTTCTGCGGCATGCTGCTCCGCCTTCTCTTGCGCCTTGCGCTCCCGCAGACGCTCAAGATAGGACTTGGCGGAGGTCATGGTGGACGCGGGTTGCGACGGCGCGGCGCGCGCCGCAGCGGGCAGACGCACCAGGCCGGGAACCGCGACGGGCGGAGCCGCCGCCGGCGGCTCAACGGCAGCGGCCACGACTGGCACAGCGTTCGAAACCGCCGCGGCGGTTTCAGAAGGCGGCCCGTCAATCAGGCCTTTGTCCAGATGCATCGTGATGGTGACGCCGTCTTTTTGGAATTGAGCCCACTCGTCATCATAATCGGCGGCGATGACGGTCCAACCGCGCGCCGAGGCGCCGACCTCCAGATAAAAACTCTCCGGCGGATTGGTCGAACGGTCGATGAACCCGACAGCCGTACGCCCTCTGGGGGTGATGTTGAGCGCGGTGAAGGCGATCTGCTTGGCGACCTGCTGCTGCTCAGCCTGGAGCTGCTCCGCGTTCTTCTGCGCTTCCAGATCGGCGGCGGCAGGATTGAACGTGGGCGGTAACGCGCCGAACGGCATCCGGTCGAGGATGGGCTGGTAGCGGGAAAAAGGCGCGGGCTCGTAAGCGGCCGAATAGGCCGTCACGGCCCATCCGAGCAGCGCGTAGCCCCATCGGCGTAACACAATGCCTGAACGTGTCATGAAGGCAGTATAGCACGCACGCCGCGCAGCGGCAACGCCACGCCGAGTAATCGGTGGGTGGTCGGGGTGCGGCAGACGAACGCGAGAAATGGCGGAAACGGGGCGGCACAGGCTGGTGTACCGACTTCAGTCGGACTGGTCCGCACCAGCCGGCTAAAGCCGGTACACCCGCAGGGTCCATGATCCCACGCCTTCCGATTCTCCTCACACACCTGCCGCACCCCCTGCCACCAACCGATTACCCACGCCGAACCTGTTCGGTGGGCACGTGCCTGTACGTGTCAGCCCCGAACGGGTCTTCACCTCGCGGACGGGGCCGTCCGCGCTCCCGGCACTCCTCGTGTCCTCTGCCCCTCCGATATTGGCTGGAAGGCCTCGGGCGCGGGCGCCTCGATGCAGCAGGGCCGGCCGGAAACCGGATGCGTGAAGCGCGCCGCCAGGGCGTGAAGCAGGTGGCGCGTGCAGCCGGCCACCGGCCGTGCGCCGTAAAGGATGTCGTTGACGATCGGCCAGCCGCCGAGCGCGAGCTGGCAGCGGATCTGATGCGTGACGCCGGTGAAGATCGTGACCTCCAGCAGGGTGTTCGGCCCGATGAAGCCGAGCGGCCGGTAGGCGGTCTCGGCATGCAGGCGGCGCGGTGCGCCAGCGAGCGACCGCGCGTCGACCATCCGGCAGAAGGCCAGGCCGGGGTGGTGCGCGAGATCGTGCGTCAGTCTACCCGGCACGGCGACGTGACCCTCGACCACCGCGAGGTAGCGCTTCTCCACGGTCTGGGCCGCGAACTGGGCGCGCAGGGCGTCGAAGGCCTGCGCGCTGCGGGCCGCCAGCACGAGGCCCGAGGTCTCGGCGTCAATCCGGTGCAGCGCGCCGGCCATGAGCGGCTGGTCGCCCAGCGCCGCGAGCTCCGGGAAGCGGGCCACCGCGCCGTTCATCAAGGTCCCGCGCTCGTCGCTGCTGAGCGGCTGGACCGCGATGCCGGCTGGCTTATTGAAGGCGAGCAGGGCCTCGTCGGCGAACACGAGATCCACCGGCACGTCGGGGTCGGGCTGCACGCGGTTGTCATCGCGCTCTTTCAGCCGCTGCACCTGCACGATATCCATGGCCGCGAGCTTGCCGCCCTTGAGTCCGGGCCGGCCGTTGACATACACCCGGCCGGCCACGATCGCCTGACGGCAGAAGGCGCGCGACGAGGTCGGACAGCGGGCCAGCAGCGCGGCGTCGAGGCGCGTGCCGACCTCCTGCGGACTAGCTGTGAACGTGAGGCCGGTGAGCATGGGAGAAAGGAGGAAGGAGGAAGGAAGAAGGAAGAAGGAAGAAGGATGAAGGAGGAGGGATTGAGAGTTGAATGTTGAGCGTTCCTGATGCTCAGCGGCGCGGCGGGGAAGGCTGCAACTGCTGCAGGCGTTGCGCGGCGTAGCGGCCTTGGCTGGATGCCGTGCCGCCTTTGCGCACAAAGGCGGAATAGGCCTGCGCGGCCTGCGGGCGCTGTCCCTGCGCCTCGTAGGCGAGTCCTTTGTAAAAGGCGGTCGAGGCGTCGCCCGGCACCTGGCGCTCGAAGGCGTTGAGGTGCTGCAGCGCACCGGCGTAATCCTTGCGCTGTAGCGCACACTGGGCGAGCACGCTTTGCGCGCGTGCGCCGGAAGGGTTGAGACGCGCGGCTAGCGCGGCGGTCTGCTGTGCGGCGGCGGGATTGCCGGCCTTCTGGTGGGCCTGCGCCACCAGCATCAGGCCGACGTAATCGTTGGGCGCGAGGCGCAGGCCCTGCTCGGCCGAGGCTTTCGCGGCGGCGTACTGCTTTTGGGCGAGCTGTGTCTCGGCGGCCGCGAAGCTCTTGAACGCCTCTTTGTTCTTGCGGATCGCGGCGGTCGCGGCGAGGTAGGCGTCGCGGTTCACGACGCCGCTGTTCTTGCCGGCGTACTGCGTGCGCGCACGCTCCTGGGCCGTCTGCAGGCGTTCGGTGCTCATCGGGTGCGTGGAGAACATCTGTTGCAGCGCGGAGGGGTTGGCGCCGCTGAGCCGCACCAGCAGACGCTGCAGGTCGACCATGCCTTGCGGATCATACCCGGCGCGCACCATGTAGAGCATGCCGCCCTCGTCGGCCTCGCGCTCCTGCGCGCGGCTGTAGCTGGCCAGCACCACGGCGCTGCCGAGCTGGCCGGCCGTGCCCGCGAGATCGGCCCACGAGCTGCCCTGGTTGGCGAGATAGCCCTGCGTGCCGGAGACCAGCATGTCGTAGACGGTGCTCTTGCTCATGGCCGAGGCCGTGTGGCCGCAGTTGACGTGGGCGATCTCGTGGCCCAGCACTGCGGCGAGCTGCGCCTCGTTCTCCAGCTCGGCCAGCATGCCGCGCGTGATGGCGATCGTGCCGTCCGGGAAGGCGTAGGCGTTGACGTAGACCGCGTTGACCACATGGAAGTTGAAGGGCATGTCCGGGAAGACGGTGTCGGTCGGCGTGAGGGTGGCGACCAGCTTGCGCCCGATCTGGTTGACATAGGCGTTGGCCTGCGCGTCGCTCGACTCGCCGTAGTCCGCTGAGAACTGCGACGGCACCGCCTGCTTGGCGAGGGTGACGAGCTGGCTCTTGCCGCTCTCGCCCTGCAGCAGGCTGAACTGCTGTTTGCCGGTGATGGGATTCGTGACGCAGCCGGCCAGCGCGAGTGCGGACAGGACAGAAACCAACACAAACGCAAGGTCATTGAGTTTCATAACATCTCCTTTAACCGATACCTATAGCACACTGCAGAAGCGGTCGCCCGGCTCCATGGGGTGGCCGTTCAAAAACGACTTGCCGTCCATGCGGCGGCTGCCGTCTGGCTGCACGGCCGTCAGGCAGAGCAGGCCGTCGCCGGTGGTGACGAGCGGTCCGACCGGCGTAATCAGGCAGACGGTGCCGGGCGCGGCCTGCTCGAAACCGGACACGCCTTCGCGCACGACCTCAGCCTGCAGGATCTTGATACGTTCGGGGACCTCCTCTTTGTCCGCGCGCGCCGGCAGGAAGGTGAAGGCGCCGGGCCACGGCTCGAAGGCGCGGGTGCGCCGCTCGATGAGAGAGGCCGGCAGCGACCAGTCGATCTGGCCGTCAGCCTTCTGCATCTTGGGAGCGTACGTGGCCTGCGCGTGGTCTTGCGGTTCGCGCGGCAGCGTGCCGGCGATCATCAGGCGCAGCGCTTTGACCATTGTGACGGCGCCGAGAATCGCGAGGCGCTCCATCAGCGTGACCGCGGTGTCGTCGGAGCAGATCGGCTCGATCGCCTTGAGCAGCATGTCGCCGTCATCCATGCCGGCCGCCATCTGCATGACGGTCACGCCGGTGACCTCGTCGCCCGAGGCGATGGCCGCCTGGACCGGCGCGGCGCCGCGGTATTTGGGCAGCAGCGAAAAGTGGCCGTTGATGCAGCCGCGCGGCGGCAGTGCCAACAGCCGCCGGCCGAGAAATTGGCCGAAGGCGACCACAATGATCACGTCGGGCTTGAGCTGCTCAAGCTGCTCCAGCACCTCGGGCGCGTTCACTTTCTCCGGCGAGATGATCGGGGAGACGTGTTTCTCGACCGCGAACGCCTTACAGGGGCAGGGCGTGAAGCGTTGCCGCCGGCCCGAGGGACGGTCCGGCTGGGTCACGACGCCGACCACGTTCACCTGCGGCGCGCGCAGCAGCGCGCGCAGCGTGACCGCCGATGCGTCTGAAGATCCCATGAAGACAATACGCATGCACGACATCCTGTTACCGTAGACGTTTTTTACAGATTAGCACATCGCGCGCGTCGTGACGCACACAATTTTTCACAGGCCGGGATTTTCCGCGCGCAGCGCGGCGAGGATGCGGCCGGAGAGAGAAGACTGGTTGAGCGTGTAGAGATGGATGCCCGGCGCACCGCGCGCCAGCAGGTCACGGCACTGCTCGAGCGCGAAGCGGAAACCGGCCTCCTCGACATCCTCGGCCGCGGCCGCCTGCCGCAGGGTGTCCGGGATCGAGCAGCCGGAAAGCGCCACAAAGCGTTCGATCTGCCGAGCCGAGCTGAGCGGCATGATGCCGGGCAGCAGCGGGATCGTGACGCCCGCGGCGCGCGCTTGCGCGACAAAGTCGTGGTAGACGGCGTTGTCGAAAAAGAGCTGCGTGACCGCGAAATCCGCGCCGTTCTCCTGCTTGCGTTTCAAGAAGGCGATGTCGCGCGCCGGCGTACGCGGCTGGCCCTCCGCAAAGGATTCGGGGTGGCCTTCCGGATAGGCGGCGCAGCCGATCTTGAACTGCGGCCAGCCGTCGCGGATGAAACCGATCAGG
>MWEJ01000013.1 GCA_002071025.1 Verrucomicrobia bacterium ADurb.Bin070
TCGGTGCCGAGCCGGCGCAGGCTGTCCTCGACCTCGATGCGGAGGGTGCGCGGCTCCAGACAGCGGCGCACCGTCTTGCCGTTTTGTTCAAAGTGCAGCGCGCCGGTGTCGTCACCCCACCAGAGGCCGCACTTGGTGGCGATCAGGACATCGTCGCGCCGCCCCGCGAGTGCGCGTCCGACGATTTCTTCGCTGTGGCCGAATCCATAGACCGGCGCGGTGTCGATCAGGTTGACCCCGGCGTCCAGTGAGGCGTGGATGGCGCGGATCGATTCGGCATCGTCCGAATCGCCCCACCACGGTCCGCCTCCGACCGACCACGTGCCCAGCGCGACGACTGACGCATTCAACTCTGAGTGTCCCAATTGCCGGTAGTTCATTCGAGTCCCCCATTGCGGTGTGCTGCGGGCGTGCGCCTGCACGTCACTTCATTCACAACTGTTATCAGCATGTCACAATGAGGGGCGAAAAGACAGACCGAAATTCTTTGTCGACGGCGATTTTGCCTTCCGCGACAGGCTATCTGTCTGGCGCGCTTTGGCCGTCGTCGCGGTCGCTGGTGCGTAACGGGCCGGAACGGCCCTGCCGGCATGCGCGCGGCGTGATGCCGGTATGGCGCTTGAAAAGGTTGGCGAAGTGCTGCGACGAACAGAAGCCGAGCCGCATGGCGATCTCGGTGACCGGCAGCGCGGTGGTTTGCAGCAGCTCGCGTGCGGCACGGATGCGGCAATCGAGTAGGTATTGGCGGGGCGGCAGGCCGGTCAGCATGCGGAAACGGGTGATGAAGTGGGCGGGGGCCATGCCCGCGCGGTGCGCAAGGTCGTCCACCGCATATTCGTTCTCCGGATGGTTTTGGATATCGCGCAGCAGCGCTTCGAGGCGCGTCTCGCTGACCGGCACCGTGTGGGCGTTGGCCGCGTCGGTAATTTCCAGCAGCAAGTCGAGGAGGGCGGTGCGCAAGCGCAGCGGGCGCAGCCGGTTGGCTGGTTCGTCATGCACCATGTGCAGCAACTGAAACAGACGCTTGATGCGGTCGTTGCCGCGGAAATGCCGGTGTGGCAGGTGCAGCAGGGCAAGCCGCAGTGCACGGGCCTCTGAAGTCGGCAGTTGCAGGAACGTTTCGTCGGAGGGATCGATGCGCAGGATCAGCCAATACAGAATCAACCCTTTGGGATGTTCGCTGACGGTGTGGCGCTCGCCGGGAAAGTTGACGAAGACATCGCCGGGGCTGACGCGGTAGGTCCTGCCGTTGCAGCCGAAGGTGAGCGCGTTGCGCACACAGGTGTGGATCTCCAGGCAGGCCGGATGCCAGTGCTCCGGCACATCGGGGCGGGGATTGCGATAGTTGCAGTAGCCCAGCATCGGCACGGCGGGCAGCCCCAGCGGGGCGAGGTCGAGCACGCGCCGCTCGGACGTGTTCATGTAGTCGAAGCGCAGATTGGAGATCGCATTCACAATGTGCGTAATAATACGATGATAAGATTGTGAACGCAATAGAAAGACGCAAATGGTTAGAGTGATGACGAACGAAAAAATTGGATGTGTCAAATGAAACAGAAGGGGGCCGACATGTTGCAAAAAATTGTTCAGACCAAGATCACGTTGAAGCGTGATTTCAAACCGCCGATCACGCTGCTTCAAGCGTTGCGCCAGGCGGCGCGGCCGACGGATTCGGTGCTGGCGATTGCCTGGGAGCGTGAAAACGGATACGTCTCGCGCTACGACCTGCCGTTGCCGGCGCGCGCGGAGGATCTGCCGGAAGTGGTGCAACTCGCGGAGCGGATTGTGAAGTTCCTGCTGTGGTCTTCCGGCGGTTGGCGCCTGATGCTGGCCGGGCCGCGCAAGCTGTGCCAGTCGATCAAGCAGCAGTATGCCGCACATGGCGCACGTGCGTTTGACGTGACCTTTATGGAGGGCGTCTACGGCCGGCCGATGGTGGTGGAGATGCGCAAGATGAGCGAGATGCCGCAGGCGTACGAGCGAGCGCTGCTGATGGACAATCGCACCAATGGTTGCCGGCTGGGCTTCGATCTGGGTGCGAGCGACTTCAAGATTAGCGCGGTCCGCCGCGGCAAGGTGGTCTTCAGCGAAGAGTTTCCGTGGGATCCGCGCAATCAGACCGATCCGGAATATCATTACAGCAGGTTGAACGAGGGGCTGAAGAAGGCGGCGGCCAAGCTGCCGCGCGTGGATGCGATCGGCGGCAGCACGGCCGGTGTGGTGGTGGACAACCGGATTCAGGTGGCCTCGCTGTTCCGAGCGATTCCTGCCGAGCGCTATGCCCAGGCGCAGAACATGTTCATCCGGCTGGGCCAGGAGTGGAACGTGCCGATCGAGGTGGCCAATGACGGCGATGTGACGGCGCTGGCTGGCTTGATGTCGCTCGGTAAGAAAGGGATCTTGGGCGTGGCGATGGGCTCGAGCGAGGCCGCTGGTTTCATCGACCGCAAAGGGTGTCTGACGGGGCGGCTCTCAGAGCTCGCCTTCGCACCGGTTGATCTGCACCCGGCAGCGCCGGCCGACGAGTGGTCGGGGGATGCCGGTGTCGGCGCGATGTACTTCTCGCAGCAGGCGGTGAACCACCTGGCGCTGAAGAAAGGAATCCGTTTCCCGGCCAAAATGGCGCTGCCTGAACGCTTGAAGCGCGTGCAGGAGCGTATGTTGGACGGCGACGTGACGGCCTTGACGATCTTTCAGAAAATCGGCCTGTATCTCGGTTACACCGTGCCGTGGTACCGCGAGTTTTATGGCTTTGACAGCATGATGATTCTCGGCCGCGTGACGTCCGGGCCGGGCGGGGTCATGATCCTTGAAACGGCGCGGTTGATTCTTGCGGACCAGTTCCCGGAACTTGCCGAACACGTCGAAGTGTTCATGCCCGATGAAAAGGCGCGCCGGGTCGGCCAGTCGGTGGCGGCCGCCACGCTGCCCATGCTGTGAACGGCGAAAACTGTGGAAGGAAAGGATGAAACAACCATGACGTTGACGAACACGACAGCCGATATTTTTGTGCCCGACGGCACGCCGGTCGAGGCGGCTTTGGCGCGCACGACGCATCTCGGGATCGGCGCGCATCAGGATGATCTTGAATTCATGACGGTTCACGGGATTCTGGCCTGTTTCGGGCAGCCTGACAAGTCGTACTGCGGGGTGACCTGTACCGATGGCGCCGGCAGTTCACGCAGCGGGGTCTATGCCGCGTACACCGATGAGCAGATGAAGGCGGTGCGGCGTCTCGAGCAGCGCACGGCGGCGATGGTAGGGCGTTACGGTGCCGTTCTGCAGCTTGACTTCACCAGCAAGCAGGTCAAGGCGCAGGATAACACGCCGCTGGTGGACGATCTCTACGCGATTCTGATTGCGGCCCGTCCGCAGACGGTCTACACGCACGCGCCTTCTGATAAGCACGATACCCATGTCGGGGTGACCCGCGCCACGATTGCGGCGATCCGACGCATGCCGCTGTCCGAACGTCCGCTGCAGGTGTACGGCTGCGAGATCTGGCGCGACCTTGACTGGCTGCCGGACGGCCGCAAGGTCGTGCTGGACGTCAGCGACCGTGCCAACATTTCGGCGGCGCTCTCCGGGGTCTTCGATTCGCAGATCTCCGGCGGCAAGCGGTATGACGACGCGGTCATGGGACGACGCAAGGCACACGCCACCTTCTTCGAGTCGCATGCCGTGGACTCTGCCACGCTGCTGACCTTCGCCATGGACTTGACCCCGCTGGTGCAGGACGATACGCTCTCCGTCACCGCCTATACTGCCTCGTTGATCGACGCCATGAAAGCGGATGTCGTGCAACGGCTTGGGTAAGGAAGCCTGCGGCAGGGCGATGAGGCCGAGAGACCGGGCTGCAAGCATGAGAAAGCGAGCGGGGGGAGCGATATGGCGACTGCGATCACAGATCAGCATGTCTTACGCGGGGTGTTTGAAGCGTTTCAGGCCTGGGGGGATTTTGAGTGTGCCGAGCCGTACGGGTCTGGTCACATCAATGACACCTACCGCGTCCGGGTCAGTCTGGCCGGCACGCCCGCGCATTATTTGTTGCAGCGCATCAACCATGACATTTTCAAGCAGCCCGACGGCGTAATGGACAACATTGTGCGCGTCACCGCACACCTGCGGACCAAACTGGCCGGCTCGGCGGATGCTTCGCGCAGGACCTTAACCGTCATTCCGGCGCGAGCGGATGGACGCCCCTGTGTGCGCGATCCGGCCGGGAACTGGTGGCGGCTTTATCTCTTCATCGAGCAGGCGCGCACTTATGACGTGATTGCGCACGAGCGCCAGGCGTTTGAGGCCGCGCGGGCTTTCGCACGCTTTCAAAGTTTGCTCGCGGATCTGCCCGCGCCACGGCTGCACGAGACGATTCCGGCCTTTCATAACACGCTGTCTCGCCTGGATGCACTGGATGCCGCGATACAGGCGGACGCCTTCGGCCGCAAAGCTGAAGTCGCTGCGGAGATCGCGTTCGTCGAGGCGAGGCGCGCGAGCTGCGGACATCTGCTCGAACGCCATGCGTGCGGCGACATCCCCGAACGCATCACGCACAACGATACCAAGATCAACAACGTGATGCTGGATGACGCGACCGGCGAGGGCGTCTGCGTGATCGACCTTGATACGGTGATGCCGGGACTCGCGCTCTACGATTTCGGTGACATGGTGCGTTCCGCGACCGCCTCGTCACGCGAGGACGAGCGCGATCTCTCGAAGGTCGGCAGCCGAATCGGGATGTTCGAAGCGCTGGCGCGCGGGTATCTCGAAGGCGCGGATTTTCTGTTGCCGGCCGAGCGCGAGGAGCTGGTCTTTGCCGGACCGTTGATCACGCTGACGATCGGCATCCGGTTCTTGACGGATTATCTTGCGGGCGATGTTTATTTCCGCACGCATCGTCCCGGACAGAATCTGGACCGCTGTCGCGTCCAGTTCCAAATGGTGCGCAGCATGGAAGAGCAGACGGCGGCGATGGCGGCGATCGTGCACAGTGTGCGGACGTGAAAGGAGGAGCGATGAATCGGACAACAAGAAGGATGGTTGTCGGTGCGGTGGCATGGGGAATTGTGGCCGCCGTGATTGCGGACGATCTGCCGCGTGTGCTGATTATCGGCGATTCGATCTCGGTCGGATACACGCCGTTTGTGAAGTCCGCTCTCTCCAACCGGATGGAGGTCGTGCATGCGCCCGGCAACAGCGCGGCGACGGTGACAGGACTCAAACGATTGGAGCACTGGCTCGGCAACACGCCATGGCAGGTGATCCATTTCAATTTCGGGCTCCATGACATGAAGACGATCGATCCGGCAACGGCTGAGTCGGACATGGCGAAACTGGTGCCGGTTGAAAAGGGTAGGCCGTGGGTGCCGCTTGATCAATACGAAGCCAACCTGCGCCGGTTGGTGCAGCAGTTGAAGAAAAGCGGGGCCGCGCTGGTTTGGTGCACGACAACGCCGGTGCCGGAGGGAGCGGTTGGACGCACGCCCGGCGGCGAAGTCGCCTACAATGCCGCCGCGTTGCGCGTGATGCAGGCTGAGAATGTGGCGGTCAATGATCTCTGGTCGTTTGTCGGCCCGCCGGACAAGCGGCTTGCGATGGGGGGGCGCCCTAAGGATGTGCATTATACTGAAGCCGGTTCACGGTCTTTGGCCGGTGAAGTCGTGAAGGCGGTCGAGGCCGCGTTGAAGCGAGGCTGGCTTGAGCTGTTCGACGGGCGCTCGCTGGCCGGATGGCGCCCGTATGGTAAGCCGTCCGGCACGCCGGTCGGGGAGGGGTGGCAGGTCGAAGGCGGGGTGCTGCATAAACGGCCCGGCATCAAAGGCGGCGATATCATCACGGAACGCATTTTCAGCGATTTCGAACTCGAATGGGAGTGGCGCCTTGCCAAAGATGCGAACAACGGAATCAAGTATTGTGTGACCGAAAAGCGGCCTGAGGCGCCAGGATACGAGTACCAGATGCTGGACGATCCGTCTTCCCGCTTTAAGAACGTACCTGTGAAATCTTTGACCGCTTCATTTTACGAGGTGTTGGCGCCCGCGGCTGACAAGCCGCTGAAACCGGCCGGCGAGTGGAATCTGTCGCGCGTGGTCGTACGCGGCGAACGCGTGGAACATTGGCTGAACGGACGTAACGTGCTCGAATACACTTTTGGCAGCGAGGCGGTCAGAGCCGGTGTGGCCAACAGCAAGTTCAAAAAATTTCCCGATTTCGGCAGCAAAATCGTGGGACATATCATGCTGACGGATCATCAGGATGAGGTTTGGTATCGCCGGATTTCACTCCGGGAATTGGACGTGAAGTGAAATTCAGAAAATCGCGCTTGTCAGAGGGCCCGGGCTTTTGATATAGTCCGTCACACTTTTGGGATTCATGGGGCGGTAGCTCAGTTGGTAGAGCATCACGTTCGCAACGTGGGGGTCAGGAGTTCGAATCTCCTTCGCTCCACCATGAATGAAAGAAAAGGCCGCCGATCACGGCGGTCTTTTTGCATATTACATGAAACTATCAGTTAAAGATGCCGCTCTCTTCCTGAGCGTCTCGCCCGAAACGGTATACCGCTGGGTCAAGCAGGAGGAGATTCCGTACCACACGGTCAACGATCAGCTCCGCTTTAACCGCGCCGAGCTGCTGGAGTGGGCGACCGCCCGCAGTCTGGAAGTTTCTCCTGACCTGTTCGTGCCGCATGAGTCCGCGCTGTCCGCTCTGCCGACTGTATCCCAAGCGCTGACAGCCGGCGGCATCGCCTATGGCGTGCCGGGCGGTAGTCAGGCTGAGGTGCTGCACAAGGTCGTCGGCCTCATGAAACTGCCCTCGGAGGTGGACCGTGATTACCTCTATCAGGTCCTGCTGGCGCGCGAAGGGTTGGGTTCAACCGGTATCGGCGACGGCATTGCGATTCCGCATGTGCGTAACCCGTTGGTTCTGCATGTGACGCAGCCGTCCATCACACTTTGCTTTCTTGCCTCACCGATCGACTTCCACGCGCTGGACGGCAAGCCGGTCAACACCCTTTTCACGTTGATCAGTCCTACAGTGAAAACGCACCTCCATCTGTTATCGTGGCTGAGTTACGCCTTGCGAAATCCCGTTTTCAAAGAGGCGGTCAAACGGCAGGCGCCGTGCGAAGAGCTGATGGCAAGGCTGGCGGCGGCGGAGGCCGCGGTCGGCCGCTGACGGACGCGATCCCTCTCGAAAGGAGCGCCGGTGTTTCTGATCCTCATTTTGCTGGCCATTGCCATGGCGGCCGTGAGCGGCCTGCCCGGTTTTGTGCTGCGACGGTCAACCCACGGCTGCGAACGGATCGCCGCCGCAGGCATGGCGGGGGCCGCATGTGTGGGAATGGCGGGGGCAGCAGGGGGCATGCTGGGGCTTGGCAGTGAAACGCTTGCGTTCAGGTGGCCGGCCGTCGGCGGCGGAAGTGTGGGTCTCGATGCGCTGAGCGCGTTCTTTCTGGTGCCGATTTTTCTGATCGGCGGGCTGGGGCCGATTTATGGGCTCGGCTACTGGCCGCACCGCCGCCATCCTGCAAACGGTCGTCGCCTGCGGCTCTTTTGGGGAATGCTGGTGGCCGGCATGGCACTGTTGGTGATCGCTCGGCACGCGATGATCTTTCTTTTAGGATGGGAACTTATGGCGCTTTCCGCCTTCTTTCTGGTATCCACCGAAGATCATCATCCCGCGAGCCGTCAGGCGGGCTGGATCTATTTGATTGCGACCCATGTCAGCACGCTGATGCTGTTTGCGTTGTTCGCGGTGTGGCGTCTTGCCACCGGTACGTTTGCGATGGAACCTGCGGCGACGCAGGCATTGGGGCCGGGGATGACGAATCTTTGCATGGGGCTGGCCTTGGTGGGATTTGGCGTGAAGGCCGGTGTGATGCCGCTTCATTTCTGGCTGCCCGGCGCACATGCTAATGCTCCCAGCCATGTCTCGGCGATCATGTCGGGCGTCGTGATCAAGACAGGTGTTTACGGCATGATCCGCTGGTGTGCCTTGTTGCCCGATGCGATATCCGCGTGGGGTGCGCTGGTGTTACTGCTGGGTGCGTTGAGCGGCGTGCTCGGCGTGGTGTTCGCCATTGGACAGCATGACCTCAAGCGACTGCTGGCCTATCACAGCGTCGAGAACATTGGCATAATTTTGATGGGGCTCGGTGTCGCGTTGCTGGGAAGGGCGGTGTATCGCCCGGAATGGGTGACGCTGGGCTTCGGTGCCTGCCTGTTGCATGTTTGGAACCACAGCCTGTTCAAGCCATTGCTCTTCTTTTGTGCCGGCGCGGTGACACAAGCGGCCCACACGCACCAGATGGACCGGCTGGGCGGTCTCGCCAAACGGATGCCGTGGACCGCCGCTTTTTTTCTGGTCGGCGCCGTGGCGATCTGCGGGTTGCCCCCCCTCAATGGCTTCGTGAGTGAATGGCTGCTGTATCTCGGCCTGCTGAGGGGTGCGGCCGGCGCAGCCGGAGGCGCCCTTGCCGCCTTGATCGGTGTGCCCGCTCTGGCGATGATCGGCGCGCTGGCGCTGGCGTGTTTTGTGAAGGTCACCGGCACGGTCTTTCTCGGTGCACCGCGTACGCGGTCTGCAGGCGCCGCACGCGAGGTGGCGCTCTGCGGACGCGTGTCGATGGCCGTGTTGGCTGTCGGGTGTGCGGGGATCGGCGTGTGGCCATCGGGCGTGGCACCCGCACTGGATGCCGCGACCGGCTGCTGGCTGCAGGGCACGGGCCTTGACGCGATGCCCCTCGCTCGCGCAGTGCCGCTGGGTGTGATTCCGCTGCTCGCCCTGCTGCTGGCCGCCTGCGTGGCGCTGATCGTCTGGCGACTGCGATGTTGGAAAGCGGTTGCGGCACCGCGCCGCAGCCTTACCTGGGATTGCGGCTATGCGCGGCCGGATGCACGCATGCAGTACACGGCGGGTTCGTTCGCGCGCACGCTGGTCCTGCTTTTCCGCGGGGTGTTAAGGCCAGCCGATCTCCGGCCGCGGGTGGAGACACTCTTCCCCGATCCGACGCACGCGCACAGCCATGTTGATGAGGCCGTGCTGGATCGGGTCTTGGTGCCTGCCGGACGGAAAATTGAGGAGGCTTTTGCCTGGTTTCACCGTTTTCACCGTGGCCTGACGCAGCACTATGTCTTCTATGTGCTGGCGGTGCTGCTGGTTTTCTTGTGCACGCTGTTTCCGTTTAGACACATGGTTTCGGTCTGGCTGAAGCAGTGCGTGGAAAGGTGATTTTCGTTTGATGAATGGTTTGTCTTTTGTTTGCGTCGCAGCTTTGCTCATGGGCGTGAGCGGTGTCACGGGCTATTTGTTTCCGTCTCGCTCCGCCATCGGGCAGCGCGTGGTCGCTGTGCTGATGACGTGTGGCAGCGCGGTTGGTCTGTCGGGATGCCTGCTGTCATTCACGGGCCGCTGGGCGTTGCCTTGCGCATTGGATCATGCGTGGTCGCTCCCTGGATGCCGTTTTGCGGTTGGCTTGGATGCGCTCTCTGCGGTCTTTCTCTTGCCGGTGTTCGTTTTGCCCGCCCTTGGCGCTTGGTACGGGTTGGCCTATTGGCGCGCCGCGTCACATCCAGCGAACGCACGCCGCTTGGGCGCGGCCTACGGCGCTCTGGCTGGCGCGATGGCGTTGGTTGTGATCGCCCGTGACGGCGTGCTTTTTCTGATCGCATGGGAGGCGATGGCGCTCGCGGCCTATTTTGCGGCCACGGTGGAGGACGACAGCAAGGAGGTGCGACGCGCGGGCTGGATCTATCTGGTGGCGACGCATGCGGGCACATTGTGCTTGCTCGCTTTTTTCGCAGGTTGGCGCCACGCAACCGGAAGCTTCATGCTGGAAGCCGCGCCCGGCATGCCGGTGGCCACAGCAGCCCCTTTGTTCGTGCTGGCTCTGTGCGGATTCGGATTCAAGGCCGGGCTGATGCCCGCGCACGTGTGGCTGCCGGGGGCGCACGCCAACGCGCCGAGTCATGTGTCCGCAGTGATGTCCGGCGTGATGCTGAAGATGGGGATCTACGGCATTGTGCGCGCCGTGGCGTTGTTGCCGGTCGGCGACGTGTGGTGGGGGGGCGCATTGCTGGTGATCGGGGCCATCTCTTGCGTGGGCGGTATTGCCTTCGCGATCGGTCAGCGCGATATCAAACGCCTACTGGCCTACAGCAGCATTGAGAACGTCGGAATCATCGCGCTGGGCTTGGGCCTGGCGCTGACGGGGCGCGCGGCAGACCGTGGCGATTGGGTGGTGTTGGGGTTGTGTGGCGCTCTGCTGCATGTTTGGAATCACGGGCTGTTCAAAGGACTGCTTTTTTTGAACGCCGGCGCCTTGATCCATGCCACCGGAACGCGCGACATGGAAGTCATGGGTGGCCTCGCCAAACGGGCTCCGCGCATGATGATGCTCTTTGCGGTCGGGGCCGTCGCGATCTGCGCGTTGCCGCCGTTCAACGGATTTGTCAGCGAGTGGCTGCTTTACGCCGGTTTTTTCTGCGCGGTCGGCGTAAAGGGGGCAGGGGAATTGCCTGCGGTGTCTCTGGCCGCCGTCGCGCTGGCAATGACCGGTGCACTGGCGGTAGCCTGCTTTGTCAATATGTTGGGCAGAGTCTATCTGGGTGCGCCGCGCAGCGAAACGTGCCGGCATATGCATGAACCTGAAGCGCTGATGCTCTGGCCGATGGTGCTGCTGGCCGGCGGATGCGTCGGGGTGGGGTTCTTTCCCGCAGCGGTGATGATGCCGCTGGAGGCCGCGGCCGCACAGTGGGGGCGTGCCGGCGTGGTGTTGCCCGGCATGGTGCGCGCCTTGCCGTTCGGCAGGTTGTCCACGGCATGCTGCGCGCTTGCCGCACTGGCAGCGGCACTCGCGTTTCTGCTGAACAGGACAGGACGCGCATGCGGCGTGCGTGTCGGTCCGACCTGGGATTGCGGCTATGCGCGGACGACCGCGCGTATGCAATACAGCGCGTCCTCGTTCGGGGACAGTGTCGTGGGCTTAGCTTCGTTTCTGCTGTGGCCGCGGCGTTGCCGGACCGCTCTGCGCGGCTTGTTTCCGCGTGCGTCGTCGTTTAAAGGCCTTGTGCCGGACACGATCCTGGACCGGCTGGTTCTCCCAGCCTTCCGTGCGTCTGACCGCTTTTTGCCGCGTCTGCGCGTTATGCAGCAGGGGCGTACACACGTTTACGTTTTTTACATTCTGGTCATCATGATCGTGCTGCTCCTGTGGGGCGGCGCGGGGAGTCACTGACCCATGCTCGATAACTTGATTCACATTGCGGTGCTGCTGTTGGTGCCGCCGCTTCTGCCGGGCGTGATCGCCAAAACCAAGGCATGGTTCGCAGGACGCGACGGCCCGCCGCTGTTCCAGCCTTACTATGACATCGCCAAATGCCTGCGGCGCGGCTGGGTGGTCAGCGAAACCACAACCTGGATTTTTTTGGCCGGGCCGGTCGTCACACTGGCGGCGACCCTGCTGGCAGGCCTGATGGTGCCACTGGGGCGGGCCCATGCGCCGATTGCTTTCACGGGCGATCTGGTTCTCTTTGCCTATCTCTTCGGCTTGGCGCGGTTCTTCACCACCTCGGCCGCGCTGGACACCGGTTCGGCGTTCGAGGGGATGGGGGCCGCACGCGAGGTGACCTTCGCCTGCCTTTCCGAGCCTGCGTTGTTCTTCGCCTTTCTGGTGCTGGCCAAGATCTCGGGGGCATTCTCGCTGACACCAATGCTGCATGCCCCGACTGTCGCATTTTCTGCCGGCATCGCCGCACCATTGATTTTAATCCTCATCGGCCTGTTCATTGTGCTGCTGGCTGAAACCTGCCGCATCCCGGTCGACGATCCCAACACGCATCTGGAACTGACGATGATCCACGAGGCGATGGTTCTCGATCACAGCGGGCCGCTGTTCGGCATCATTCTCTACGCCGCCGCGATGAAAATGCTGGTGCTCGGCACGCTGGTGCTGCAGGTGCTGGTGCCTTTCCTGCCAGGGCGCGATGTGCTGCGGGGACCGCTCTTCCTGGTCCTGCTGGTGGCCTTGGCGGTATTGATCGGCGGGGTGGAATCGGTCATGGCGCGCCTAAAAATGCGGCATGTGCCTTATCTGCTGGTCGGCGCATTGCTCTTTTGCGGTTTCGGGTTCATCCTTCTGATCAGGTGACGTCATGTCAAACTTACTCAATTCGTTGTTGGTGATGGTTCTGATGCTGAACCTCTTCGCACTAGGCACCAGTCGGATCGCCTCGGTGATCCGTACGGTCGCGATGCAGGGTGCGTTGCTGGGCACGTTGCCGCTGGTGCTGCACGGGCATCTGTCAAGCGGCGCGCTCCTGATTGCCGCGCTGACGGTCACGCTGAAAGGCGTGGTGATCCCCGCCATGATGAACCGCGCGCTGCGAGACGTGAAGATCAAACGCGAGGTCGAGCCCTTGATCGGGTTTCAATCATCGGTGGTCTTTGGGGCGCTGGCAACCGTCTGCGCGCTGCTGTTCGCAGGCCGGCTGCCGCTCGCTGACGCGCATGCCGGCACCTTGGTGGTGCCGACCGCGATCGCAACGGTCTTGACCGGTTTTATCCTGCTGATCACGCGCTTCAAAGCGCTGACTCAGGTCATGGGCTATCTGGTGCTCGAGAACGGCATCTTTATTTTCGGCATGCTGCTGGTGCAGGCCATGCCGCTCGTTGTGGAGTTGGGGGTCCTGCTGGATCTGTTCGTCGCGATTTTTGTGATCTGCATCATTGTCAATCATATCAACCAAGCCTTTTCCTCGCTCGACACGCGCCGATTGGCATCGCTCAAGGAGTAGTCATCCATGGCGTTTCTTTTCATTTTCTTCCCGGTTGTGATGGCGGCACTTGCGGTGTTGATTCCCTCCGACCGGTGGCGCCCGTGGCTATTGCCGGCGGCCGGCACGCTGCATGCCGCACTGACCGGTGCGGCGCTGGCGCGTCAGGCGCCGTTGTCCCCAACGGCTTGGCTCGCGCTGGATCCGCTGGGCAAGGTGATCCTGCTGGTGGTCAGCCTCCTCTTTCTGTTTTGCTCGTATTATGCCGCCGGCTATTTGCGCAATCGCGGCGAGCGGCCCAACCGCGTCTTCTGTGTCTGCCTGCTGGCCTTCCTCGGCATCGCCAGCCTGGTGGCGTGGTCTCGCCACTTGGGCTTGCTGTGGGTGGCGATAGAAGGCACGACGCTGGTCACCGCGCCGCTCATCTTTTTTAATCACACGCAGCGCAGCATTGAAGCGACTTGGAAATACATGGTGGTCGGCTCTGTCGGCATTGCGCTGGCCTTGCTGGGGACGTTCTTTCTCGCTTACGCCGCGCTGCATGCGGGGCATGAAGCGTCGCTGATGGTGCACAATCTGGTTCAGCACGCGCCGGATCTGTCCAAACCGTGGCTGCACGCGGCTTTTGTATTGCTGCTGGTCGGCTACGGCACGAAAATGGGACTGGCCCCGATGCACACCTGGAAGCCCGATGCCTATGGCGAGGCCCCCGGGGTGGTCGGCGCAATCCTGGCGGGCGGCGTGACCAGTTGCGCCTTTCTCGCCCTCTTACGTGCCTACCACCTCTGTGTGGCCGCCGGCGAATCGGCCTATGTCTCTCGCTTGCTGCTGCTCATGGGCCTGCTCTCGATGGTGGTCGCCAGCCTGTTTATGGTGGGGCAGCGCGACATGAAGCGGATGCTCGCATATTCCAGCGTGGAGCACATGGGCATTCTGGTGTTGGGTCTTGGCCTCGGTGCGCCGGCGTTGTTCGGCACGCTGCTGCATGTGGTGAATAACGGCCTGACCAAAGGGATCCTGTTTTTGTCGGCCGGCAACATCCACCGTGCCTTCAACAGCAAGAGCACTGAACAGGTGAGCGGCGCGATGCGGCGGCTTCCGCTCTCCGGCACGCTCTTTCTCGTCGGATTTCTTGCCATTACCGGCTCGCCACCGTTCGGCCCCTTCATCAGTGAGTTTATGATTCTTAACGGCACGTTCACAACCGGCCGTGCGGCGATCGGCGCACTTTTTCTCATACTGCTGCTGGTCGTCTTCATCGGCATGGGTGCCACAGTGTTGAAGATCGTGCAGGGGCGTCCGTCGTTCGCGGCGCGTTCCACGCCGTATCGCGACTCCGTGTTAACCGGTGCGCCAATGCTCGGGCTTCTGGCGCTGGTCGTGCTGATCGGCGTGGCGCTGCCGGCTCCGCTCGCCGCGTTGCTTACCGATGCCGTTCGCTATCTGGAGGGCCGTCCGTGAACGCACCACTGACTGACTTCGCCCGCCTGACCAATGGCCAAGCGGTTGAGATTGACCGTGTTCCGGTGCTCGATCTGTCACGTTTTCATGCGTCCATCGCAGCGGGCGTACACGCAGGCTGCCGTGTCAGCGCGTTGTTCGGCGCGGTTTCGTCGCACCAAGGGAAGACGCGTCTGTACGCAGTGCTGTCCGATGACGAACACAATCTTCTCTTGGCGGCTGCTGCGGATGTCGCGAGCGATGCCTACCCGTCGCTCACGCCGCAGTGCGCGCAGGTGCATCTGTTTGAACGCGAGATCGCCGAACAGTTCGGTGTGCGGCCGGAAGGGCATCCTTGGCTCAAGCCGGTGCGCTACCGTCGGTCATGGACCGGCCGTGATGCCTGGCAACGGCCAGCCGGCGAGGCGATCCTGCCGGCGGTCGGCGATTTTTATCGCGTCGAAGGCGAGCAGGTCCATGAAGTGGCGGTGGGGCCGGTGCATGCTGGTGTGATCGAGCCGGGGCACTTCAGGTTTCAATGCCACGGCGAACAGGTGTTTCATCTGGAAATTGCGCTAGGATTTCAACATCGCGGAATTGAAGAAATGTTGTTGGGCGGCCCCGACGCACGCACAATCCATCTGGTGGAAACGCTTTCGGGCGACGCGACGGTGGCGCATGCCACGGCGTACAGTCAAATCAGCGAGGCGCTGGCCGGCCGCGCTGCGAGCGCTCGCGGCCAGGCCCTCCGCGGTGTTGCGCTGGAGTTGGAGCGCATGGCGACGCACATCGGCGACCTAGGTGCACTGGCCGGCGACGTGGGCTATCTGCCGACCGCCAGTTTTTGCGGACGGATCCGCGGCGACGTGCTCAACATGACCGCACTGCTGTGCGGTAGCCGTTTCGGCCGCGGACTGGTGCGCCCGGGAGGCGTGGGATTCGATGTCGATGCGAAACGGTTGGCGGAATTGGGGCGGCGCTTAGACACCTGCGAGAAGGACGCCCGCGTGGCGATCGAATTGCTTTGGAAGACGCCTTCGGTGATGGCGCGGTTCGAAGAGGTCGGGACCGTTCCGCGCGAGGTTGCGGTCGAGTTGGGGCTGGTCGGCCCGGCCGCGAGGGCCGCCGGTCTGGAACGCGATATCCGGCGCGATCAGCCGTGCGGCATCTTCTGCTTTTCCAAGATTCCGGTGGCGACATGTGAAGCGGGCGATGTGTTTGCACGCGCGTATGTGAGGTGGTTGGAAATTCAATACGCCATTGCGTTCATCCGCGATCAGCTCCATGCCCTGCCGGGCGGCGCGGCGCGCATGCCGGTCGGCACGTACGCACCCGAACGCTTCGCGGTGGCGCTGACCGAAGGGTTGCGTGGCGAAGTGTGTCACGTAGCGATCACTGACGCGCACGGGCGTTTCGCGCGATACAAAGTGGTGGACCCCTCGTTTCACAATTGGACGGGGCTGGCCTACGCGCTGCGCGATCAGGAGATCTCCGATTTTCCGATCTGTAACAAGAGTTTCAACCTGTCCTATTGCGGACACGATTTATAGGCCGAGGTCGCTGTTATGTTTCAAGAGATCGTTGCGCGCATCCAGCAGAAACATCGAACCATCACTTATCCGGACGGTGCGCCGCCGCCACTTCCGGACCGTTTGCGCGGGCGTCCGGTCGTGGAACCTGCGCGTTGTGTCAAAGGCTGTCACGCCTGCGAAGCGGCGTGCCCGACCGGTGCGCTCAGCGCGGCAACGCCGGAAACCCTTGACCTGGGCAAATGCCTGTTCTGTCCGGAGTGCGCTGCGGCGTGTCCGCACCAAGCCATCTCTTATTCAGCCAACTACCAGCTTGCAGCGCGCGAGCGCGCCGACCTCGTGGTGCCGCGTGAGCGCGAGATGATCGACCTCAAGCGCGCCGCGTTGGACGGTGCGCTGCGCAAGCTGCTGGGGCGTTCACTGAAGTTGCGGCAGGTCAGCGCGGGCGGCTGTAATGCCTGCGAGGCTGACTGCAACGTGCTGACGACGGTGGGCTGGGATCTGAGCCGCTTCGGCATCCAGTTCGTGGCCTCGCCCCGGCATGCGGACGGCCTGCTGGTGACCGGGCCCGTCTCGCAGAACATGGCGCTGGCACTCAAGAAGACGTATGACGCGCTTTCGGATCCGCGCATCGTGATCGCGGTCGGCGCCTGCGCGATTTCAGGCGGTGTTTTCGCCGGAAGCTCGGAGGTCGGTGACGGGGCCTCTTCCGTTGTGCCGGTGGATCTTTATATTCCGGGGTGCCCGCCGCATCCGCTCACGATCCTCGACGGTCTGCTGCGGCTAATCGGCAGGATTTCATCGTGAGGCGGCAAGACGTTCACGGCTGACGAAAGCGGGTGGTTTCCCGCTTCAATGGAACGCGCCACGCGG
Source organism: Verrucomicrobia bacterium ADurb.Bin070 (assembly GCA_002071025.1). Lineage (GTDB taxonomy): Bacteria > Verrucomicrobiota > Kiritimatiellia > RFP12 > UBA1067 > DUPH01. The sequence continues at coordinate 16,616 of MWEJ01000013.1, forward strand.
ACTTTTCCGACAGGTCGGTGTCGATGATGAGCGCAGCATCCGGCGCGAACGGTGCGGATTCAACACCCTGAACGCGGATGTGGACGCTGCCATCGGGCCGCGTTTGGAACGTGGCGTTGCCGCGAGCACCTTCCAGCCGTACGCCAGTCACGCGAAACCGGAGCGCGGTGCCGCTGCGCACGATGACCAGACGCGGTAAAGCCGTGGCACTCCCTTGCTCTGTACCGTAGACCAGGGTGGCGGGATGAATGCGCAGCAGGTCGTCGCGCCAGGCATACACGGGCAGCACGAGAGGACCGCGTTGCGGCGTGGAAAGCGTGACCGTCACGCGCCCCCGATAGGCACCGGGGTCGGCCAGAACCGGCGGCTGAACAGTCAGCGAACGTCCGTCAGGTTGGACGGCGACTGCGAATGCAGGATGGTCAGAAGCAGCCTCAGTGATGGTGATTGCGGTCTCATAGCCGTTCAGGCGAACTGTGATTGGCGCGGGAGGTTCATGCGGGTTCACCCGGCCAAAGGAGCAGGCGGGAGGTTCGAGTCCGACAGCCGCGCGCGCTTCGCCCTCAATCCACAATGTCAAATTGGGCGTATGGGGGTCGTTCGAGAGAACAGAGACCGATTTCCGTTGGTGTCCCTGCAGCCCGCGCAGGGAGAGGTGAACGTCGAGTGACGTTTCGCCGCCGGGCGGAATCACGCGCGTGCCGGGTTCAGCACGCGTACATCCGCACGACGTGCGGATCTCCGTCAGATGCAGGTCGGCGTCGCCACGATTGCGCAGCACAAAACGGTTCGTGACCGTCTCGGCCGCGTCGCGCCACCCGAAGGCGTAGGTGGTGACCGGTGCTGCGAGCTGCGGCGCGGGCGCGGCCCATAGAACGGGTGACGTCAGGTGAAAGCCCCCCAGAAGGCAACCCGCCGGAATCATGACACGGCATGCATGGGTGACGGTAAATGAAGGCATGTGAGTATCATAGCGTGCTGGGGCTGGTTTGCAAATAGGCGTTTGGTAATCGGCGTTTGATGTTTACCCAGGGCGTCGTGCGAGGTATAGTCACGGACACAATGTTGGCATTTCGCATTTCGAGTGTTCTTCCCGCAGGCCTGATGTTGGTTTACAGCGTCGCGCGCGCCGAAATCCTTTTCGAGCGCGAGAATATCCGTCTGGTAGCGCCGATTGAAATCGAAAACGTCGGTGAATGGATTCGGTCCGAGGATCGCGTGCGCGGGACGCTCGCGGTCTATCTGAGCGTCAACAGCCACTCCGACGGATGGACCATCAGCCAAGGCGAGATTGCCCTTCAGGACAGTGCGGCACGCTATCCGCTCAAAACGCCGTTGTTCAAAGACAAGGCTGCGAACCTCGGGCGTTTGGAGAGTCACCAACCCCTTCAACTGGTTTTCACCCTTCCTGAAAACCTTGACCGCTCCAAGCCACTAAAGTTGCTCATTCAAGGTGGCATCTACGCCTGGAGCGGAGGGAAGGACAGCGACCGCTTCTGTTTAACGATCTGGCGCGGACCGCGCGCGGTGGCCGTCGCGACAGTGGACGCTCAAGGACGTGTGCTTACGGTTGATGCGTCGAAAAGCACGGGAGAAATCGTCGGTTACGAGTTTGAGATTCTCGGGATCGGCCGGCACGCCACGCCCAACACGCGCTGGTCGATCCGGATGCCGCCTGTTGATAAGGCCGAAGGCAAGGTGACGGTCGTCACCACGAACGGCACGCGGCAGACAGCGGCGTTCGAGGTCGTGCGGACCTCACCTGCTGTCAAACTGCCGGAAGAGGTGTTGGTGGGTGTCTGCATCTATCCCGAGACGAGACTGACGGCGGAGGAGATCGATAAACTTGAGGCCGACGGCAAGACGGAGTGGGACGGGCCCTATCGGAGGGAGCGCCACTCGCCGGCATTCTACATCGACAGGGCCGTCGAAGAGGAACTCGGGAATCTGATCGTCATGTGGCCGGAAGTGGCGAAAACGGCCTGCTGGAGCGTGGAGCAGGAGACTGCCTGCATCGGTACGCTGGCCGACCAAGCCATCTATTCGATGACGATCTACCAGAGGGTCGATCGCGCCACGGCTGAGCGGTTTGGGAAAGCTGGGCGCGGCCGATTCTTTCTGGGAAATAACATGGGCGAATTTGCCTCGTACATGTACCAGTCGGCACGCTCTGCCCAAGTTTCCAACGTGCCCCAGGAAGGCCATCTTGAGGCATGTCGCGACTGGTTCGTTCACGGTTACATCGCCCAAGGTGCCCGGAACTATCGCCGGAGCTACGATCTGGTTTTTTCGACGAGCGGCTCGGCGCTGGCGGCGTATGAGTTGCAGGGCGGCATCGATGTGATGGTCTCGGAACTGTATGCGATCGGCGCCGCCAATCTGGCCTACGCGACGGCCGAGATGCGGGGCGCCGCGCGCAAATGGAAACCGGTCTATTGGGGCGGATGGCTTGCGCACGAGTGGCAGACGACAGGCATTCCGTTCCAAGCCAAGGAAAAATTTCCGCTTTTGCGCGCCGGCCTCTACCAGCAGTTCTTGATGGGAAGCTCATTGATCGTGCTCGAATCCGGCTCGCAGACGACGCAGGCTGGTTTCTACACGAAGGGAAGCGGCAAACGAAATTTCACCTACAGTCAAGAGCCGCCGGCACGTTATCGGGCGGAGATGAAAGATTTTTACCGGTACGTGAAAAAGCATCCGCGGGCAGCCGGCATGCCCGAAACACGCGTGGCCGTGGCGCTGGGGCATTGCGATTCGTTCGTGGGGATATTCTTGGATTGGCTGCCGCAGTGGGCGCAATTCGAGACCGCGAAAAAAAATCACAACTGGCTCTATGGAACACCCGAACGTTCGTGGCAAGTCGCGCAGCGCGTCTTTTTCCCGATGCCCGCCAAAGCTGTGGGGGAGTACAAGAACGCATGGCTGGCAGGCAGTCCATTGGGTCAGGTCGATATCGTGCAGATCGACCGCACGACGGTTGTGGAGGATTTGCACACATACCGCGCCATCGCATATGCCGGATGGAACAGCATGAACGCGAAGATCGCGGATACGTTGCGGACGTATCTTGAACGGGGCGGGAGGTTGCTGATTTGCTTGCCCCATCTTTCGACGCGTCTTGACCGCGAGTACAGCGAGTATGGCGTGGCCGACCTGTTCGGAAACGGCGACCTGTCCAAGTTGCTGCCGGTGCGGGTGACAGGGCGTAAGACCGTGGAAGGGAAGGTGGGTGTTGTGGACAAGGCATTCGGCGTTCCTACGGACGAAGTGACGGCCCCGTTGACGGGGGCGAACCTTGCTCAGATCGAGGCAGGGCCGGGCGTCGTGACGGTCTGTTCGGATGCATCCGGCGCCCCGGTTGTTGTCCGGTGCCCTGTCGGTGCGGGAGAGGTCGTGATGGTGCTGATGTGGGAGTATCCCGGCCATCCGGCGATCGCCAAACTGTACGCGCACCTGCTGAACGCCTTTGCCGCGAGCGAACGCGGGGACGTTTTCATTACGGAAAGGGGTGAATGCGCGCCGCGTTGTGATGGTCCGGAAACCGCCTCGATTTCATATGCGGTCTACGCGGACAGGATCTATCTCTTGAACATGGACACACGCGCGCCGCGCACGTTCGATCTCCATCAGAGTGATCGGGTGCGGACCGTCACGTTGAAGCCGGTGGAATTCCTGGAAGCGGAACGTTGACCGACTCAAAAAGACATCCTGTTGCAATATGTGCTTTGTACAGACGTTTGTACTCACATTGACAAATCAAACAGGAGCACCTTTATGACCTACGGATCGGGCTGGGCAAGCGTGGCGGTGATGTGTTTAGCGGTCTGGGTTGAGGCACGTGCTGCACCTGCCGTGACAACCGAACTGAGCGGCAGGGTTTCTTACGAGTGCGATGAGGCCTGCCTGCTTCCGGGCGCGACGGTACCGGCCGGGAAATATGCCGTCGTGTCGCCGGTTGGCAAGCAGACTGTGCAGATGATCAAGCAAGCCCCCCGCTTGGACACGCTGGACGGAAAAACGATCGCGGTCGTCGGAGGAAGCTTCATGGCCGGCATCACGCATCCCGAGATCAAGCGGTTGATCCTGACTCATCACCCCACGGCCAAAGTGATTTTGTTGAATGAAATCGGTTCTGCCGGCCCCTATCCAGGCCCGGGGGTCAGGCGCGATGCGAAAGACGAATTTCAAGCCCAGCTTAAAGAAATGGGCGTGCAGGCGGTGATATCCGGGAACGGCGGCTGCGGTCTTTGCACACCGAAGGAGACGGGGTCGAGCATAGCGGCCGAGCATATCGGTATTCCTGCGGTCACCATCGCAGCGCCGACGTTCGCGAACCAAGTCTATTCAACCGCACTCAACAACGGGGTGCCCGCACCGCGCGCGGCCACATATCCCGGCGCGTTTTCCGCGCATAGTCCTGACGAGCTGATCCAGAATACGCGTGACGTCGTCTGGCCCCAGATCGTTGCGGCCCTGACGAGCCCGATCACTGAGACGGAGCTTGCGGAACGGCGGAAGGCAGGTGTCAGAGATCCTAAGGAGCGGGTGTTTGCGGGCACGATTGACGGAGTGAATCGTTTCTTTACCGAACAGCGCTGGTCGGATGGCCTGCCGATCATCCCGCCCACGGAGGAGCGGGTCGAAGCGTTTCTGAAATATACGGACGAGCCGTGGGACGTCGTGGTCGGCGTGCTGCCCATCGCCTATCGGGAAGTGCTTGTCTGGCATGTGGCGGTCAATGGCGTGATGGCCGGTTGCCCGCCGGAATTTATGCCGGTGCTGATCGCCTATACCAAGGCTCTCGCCGATGGGAACTATCGCCGGGCACTTGCCAGTACCCACGCTTGGACGCCGTATTGCTGGCTGAATGGCCCGATTGCCCGGCAATTGGGCATGGATGCGCAGCAAGGACAGATCAATGAGCCGCGCAACGCCGCGCTGGGGCGCTTCATTAACCTGGCCATGATGAATCTGGGTGGCTACTACGTTAAACAGGACCGCATGGGAACTTTCGGATATCTCATGCCTTGGAGCATGGCGGAGGACGAAGCGGCATGTCTGAAGATGGGTTGGGAGCCCTGCCACGTGCAGAAAGGGTTTGATTGGAACCAAAGCACGCTGACGGCGGCATCCGCCTTGATGTGGGGCAACAATCTGACACCCGCCTCGCACGACGGGGAGAAGATCATGGAAATGATCGCATGGGACGCGGTCGAGAAAGGCCAGTTTGCGACGGGGAGCGGGCCGCGACTTCCGAATCGAACGGTTCTGATGACCGAGTTTGTCGCGCGTGACCTCGCCCGGACTTATCCGACGAAGGACATGCTGGAAGCGGCCCTGATCGCAACCGCGCGGCGGCCGGCCTACGAGCGGGCGTACGCCAACTATTGGGCCAATCCAGGAAGCGCCTTTCCCTCACGCTACACGATGGACATGCATGTGAGAAAGATCATCCGCAATGAAGGCGGAGAACTCACGCCACCCCCGCCGTGGATGGAAAAGGCTGCGGGCCCTGAAAAGATCTATACGGTCCCTGTGATGAAAGCGGGCCTGACGTCCATTCTTGTCACGGGTGACGCAGACCGGAACAAAGTCCAGACCATGCCCGGCGGCAACTCCGCCACGATTGAAATCAAACTGCCTGCCGACTGGGACGCGCGGATGACCGAGCTGGGTTATCCGCCCTTGAATCATTTTTTCTTGAAGCGGTAACCCGCGTAACCCGCGGGGCGGGAATATCTGGTGCGCACCTTTCCTGCAGATGGTATGCTGTCCCTGTCAGGTTTGATAATGAAAGGCGGCGGTATGACACTGAAGCGATGGATGCTGGTTGTCGGCTGGATGGGAGCGGGCGTGGTGAGCTTCGGGGACGCGCCAGCCGGCGAGATTCACGGGGCGCCCGCGCGGCAAGCGCGCGCGGAGATCCTCTGGACGCGGGCGATCTGCAAGCAGCCTGGGCGGTATCTCGGCTGGCCGACCGCCTGCCTGCGAAAAAACGGCGAGCTGCTGACGGTTTTTTCCGGGGACCGCGATGCGCATGTCTGCCCGTTCGGCAAGGTACAGATGATCAACAGCGCGGACTTTGGTGAAACCTGGTCTGCGGCTCGGAACATCTGCAATACGCAGCTCGACGACCGCGACGCGGGAATCGTTGAGCTGCCCAACGGCGATCTGGTCGTCGCGTGGTTCACGTCGGTGGCCTACATGGGGAGCATCCGTGACCGAAGCAAGCTGAAGCCCGGCACGCCGCAGTTCTACTGGTGGCTCCACGATGAAAAGATCCCGCAGGCGGTCAAGCAGGAGTGGCTCGGTTACTTCACGACACGATCAAGCGATGGCGGCAAGACGTGGGAAGCGCCGGTGAAAACTCACGGCTCAGCCAATCACGGTCCGATCGTGTTGAACGACGGCCGTCTGTTGATGGTTGGGCGCCGCTGGCTGGGCGACGGCACGTCGGCGGTGTGGAAGAGCGGCCGGCATGAATTGACCGTCGAAGAGTCTCGCGACAACGGGCGCTCGTGGCAGCTCATCGCGATGATCGAGCCCACGCCGCCCGACGAGATCGGCCAGTTTCACGAACCGCATCTGGTGGAGACCGATGACGGTCGCCTGGTGGCGCAGTTCCGGTTCCACGCCAAGCCCGCTCCGGGCAAGAAGGGGCGCGACGAGGCGCAATGCAAGCTGCGGCAGGCCGAGAGCCGCGACGGGGGCAAAACCTGGACGCGCATGGTGCCGACTGAGATGCAGGGATACCCGCCGCATCTGATCAAGTTGCGCGGCGGCAGGCTGCTGACGGTCTACGGCCGCCGGCTCGGCCCAGGCTTCGGCGAGTACGCATGTCTCAGCGACGATCACGGCCGGACGTGGGATGTCGCCCACGAAATTAAACTGGCGGGACACTTCGACGGCGATCTCGGGTATCCTGCGTCGGTCCAGCTTCCGGATGATTCGATCCTGACGGTCTACTATCAGGCCGAAAATCAAGGCGAGCAGACCTGTCTGATGGCGACCAAGTGGCGCGTCAAACCGTGAGGTGCCGGCATGAACATGCTCCTTCATTCTCACTTGTCCTCTGGCTGTATTCTGACTGCGGCAGGTGCCGGTGTTGCTCTATGTCTGGCAGGGTGCATCAGCAGTCCGCAGGCGGACAGCGCACTGCGTGTGCGCTGCGGAAGGATGAAGGCCCTGACCGACGGCCCAGGCCACGACACCGAGGCGGTCTGGTCGCCAGACGGTCGGCGCATCGCGTTTCAAACCGACCGTCAGGGCGACTGGGATGTCGCCGTGCTGGATGTGGCGGACGGAGGGGTCACGCCGGTCGCGGCCGGTGCGGGCCATGCCTGTTATCCGGCGTGGACGCCGGACGGACGCTTGATCTATGCGTTTGGCCACCATCCGATGACCGCCGTGCAGGCGGCGCGCTCGGGTGCCGATTGCGGTTATGGGCTGCGAGTCTGGCGTCCTGACGGAGGGATATCCGAACTGACGCAGGGATATTGGCGCGATTATACGCCCAGCGTCACGGCGGATGGCGCATTTGTGTATTATGCGTCCACGCGCGGCAACTCCGGCAACAGCGCGGGCGTATGGCGGGTGCCGCTGGATGGTGAGGCGCGCGCCGCGTGTGTGCTGCCGTTGGATGGCGGCACGGTTGGCGCGGTACAACCGTCGCTTTCGCCTGATGGGCGGTTTTTGCTGTGGGCACAGCTTGACGGGTTCAGGGAGAACTGGCGGTTGACGGCGGCGGCCGCGACGAATCTTCAGGAGTCGCTGACCTTGACGCCAGCCGAAATGAGCGCATATGCGCCACGCTGGTCGCCCGACGGTCGGCTGATCGCATTCACGGGGTTTCGCGCTGGTGATCCGGGGTGGGGCATCTTTCTGCTGGAGCCTCGCACGGGAGGGCTGTGCCGTCTGGCGACAGGGAGGGGCCATGCTCGAAGTCCGGCGTGGTCGCCTGGCGGACGCTCGCTGGTGTTCGAGAACAACCGGAGCGGTTTTTATAAACTTTACCGAATGCCGGTTCGCTGTGACATCCTGTGTGAACGATCTGCGGAAACGCAGTCAAGCCTTGACCGCGTCGAAGCGCGTTGGGACGGTAGCGCGCTGGTGGATGCGGGAGGGGGGCGAGTGGCCGGCATGCCGCAGGCGGGTGACGCCGTGCGTTTCGAGCGTCCCGCCGGCCTTGATTTCGGGAGCGGCGCGTTCTTTGTCGACCTCACGCTGGTCGTGGACCGGCACGCGCCCGACACGCGCATCGCAGTGGTCGGGCAGTACGCGGAGCATGCGCTCGGGTGGCAAGTGTTCGTGCGTGAGAACCGCCGGCTCTTTTTCAATTCGCGCGGTCCCGACGGTCGATTCATCGGCATTGAATCGGATGATCCGGTGCAGACCGGCCGACCGGTTCGCGTGTTGGGCATCCGCGACGCGGACGGCGCGATGCGGCTCTATGTGGACGGCCGAAAGCAAGCGGGGTGCGCGTCCGGTGCCACGCTGTCCTACAGCCCGGCGCTATCGGTCTGTTTCTGCCAGCAGTGGAACGGCGGGATGCGTCTCAACGGCAGGGTGCTGGCCTTCGCCTGCGGCCGCGGATACCCTCCCGGCGTGCCGCGCGTCATGACGTCTGCAGGGCTGTTTGACGGGGAGGCGGGACAATGACTCGTCGTGACTGGATAGCGGCGGCCGTGCTGTGTGCGGCGGCGGTGAACGGCGCCGCGCGTTTTGAGGCTGCGGCGCTGGTGGACAGCTTTGACTTTGCGCACGTTAAGGAGCGTGACGGGCGGTACGTCTACGACACCGAGACCGAGGCGGGGAACATCGCCGTGCTGGATCACGTGCTTCTGACTGGCGCGCGCACGATTCTTTGGCGCAACTGCGGCGGGGCGACGATGCGTTACCGCAGCGACGAGGAACGCTGGCCGCGGGTAGAGGCGCCGCTTGATAAACGGCGTCTGCCGGACAACCGTCCGGTCTACGGCTGGTTGCGTTACTATGAGACCGAGCCGGATATCTTGCGCCACATGTTGGGTGTCTGCCGCGAACGGGGGTTGCGTGCAGGCGTGCACTGGCCATTTGAAGAAACGCATTGGGCGAGTTGGACATTCGGCGCATGGAATTTTGAACATCCCCAGTTTTGGGGTGTTTCGCCGCGTGGGAAGGTCTGGGCGGGCCGTTGCAGCCTGTCCTATCCCGATGTCGTGGCGCACAAGCTGCGACTGGCGGACGAACTGGTGGCGCGTGGCATGGACCATCTTTTTGTGGATCTGTGGCGCATCGGCGGCTGGAGTCCGGAGTATGAGTATGTGCCGCCCGAAGTGTCGCGCTGGCGTCACCAGTTTGGCTCCGAGCCCCCTCAGGATCCACGTGACCCGCGTTGGTGCCGGCATGTCGCTGAAACGGCGCACGCGTATTTCGTCGCGTTGCGGGCACGGCTTGCGGCGTCGGGGCGCCCCGTCCGCTTGATGATCGGAATTCCGGATGTGGACGGAGGGGAGTCGAGTGAGGATACTGTACTGTTGACGCGGGGCGTGGACTGGCGTCGGCTGGTGCGTGAAGGCGTGGTCGATGCCATTGTCGTAATGAGCGTAAAATGGGAAGAGCGGGCACCGTTAGAAAGTACACGCGAGATTTATCGGCGAGTGGCCGCGTTCTGCGAGGGGCGATGCGAAGTGCTTTTCCCTGTGACCCAATACGATTTCACAAAGAAGGGGATTCCCTCGTACTGTCGCGCAACGCGGCTCGCGCCGGAGGCTGTTGCCGGCGAGCTCGTCAAGCTGGCGTGGGAAGAGGGGGGCGACGGAATCTGCATGGAATGCGTGGATCACAACAACTATGCGCCGGCGACGTGCGAGGTGTTGCGGCGGCTGCTTGACGGCGCTTGCCGTTGGAAACGAAACCGCGCGATCACGCCTTGAAGCAGGCGACCAGGTGGTCCGGATCGCTGGACGAGGGCTTCAAGACCGGTGCCGCCGCGCGGCAGGTGTCGTCCGCCAGCGGACAGCGTGGCGCGAAAGGACAGCCGATCCGGGGGCGGCGGCGGACCGGTTCTGACGGACCGTCGGTTTCTTCCGGCAGCGGGACCCCGATTTTCGGAACGGCACGCAGCAGAAGCTGCGTGTAAGGGTGGGCCGGTTCGCTGAGGACCGCCTGCGCCGGGCCGGTCTCAACGATGACGCCCAGATACATCACGGCGATGCGGTCCGCAATGTGCTGTACCACGCCGATGTCATGCGTGATGAAGAGATAAGCTAGCTTGCGTTTTTCTTGTAGCTCTTCCAACAGATTCAGCACTTGGGCTCGCACGGAGAGATCGAGGGCGCTGACCGCCTCATCGCAGATCAGGAGTTGCGGCTCAAGCGCCAGCGCGCGCGCGATGCAGAGGCGCTGACGCTGGCCACCGGAGAAGGCGTGCGGATAGCGGTCGAGCATGTCACCGGGCAGACCGACATCGGCGAGCAACCGGACGGCGGCCGCACCGCGGTTGTCGCGCGTGACCAGCCCGTGCGCCAACATCGCTTCGGTCAGAATGTCCAACACGGTGTGACGCGGGTTCAACGATGCATGGGGATCTTGAAACACCACCTGCACCGTGCGGCGGTAGGCATGGAGTGCTGCGCCGCGTACGCGCAGGACGTCGATCCCGTTAACATGGATCGTGCCTTCGCGCGGGCTTTCCAAGCGGAGCACGGTGCGAGCCAGCGTCGACTTGCCGCATCCCGATTCGCCGACGATGCCCAGAGTCTCGCCGCGCGCCAAGGTCAGGTCGACGCCATCTACCGCGCGGACGTGACCGACCGTGCGGGCTAACACGCCTTTTTTTATGGGATACCACGTTTTCAGGCCCCGGATGTCGAGCAGCGGCACGGACGAAGGAGACAACTTCATGGGGGTCATTATAGAGGGGCGCAAACGTCGCTGTCCAGCCCTTGTCGGTCACTCAAACACCAGCAGCCGAAGGGTGACGTCAGTGGGTCAGACAGTAGGTGATCAGGTTGGCGCCAAGACGCAGCGCGTCGCCGGTTTCGTAGCCGTAAGCGAGCGGGTGGTCATCGCCTTGCCAGCCGGCCGCCATGTCGAAGGGACTGTAGAGCACACGGGCTTGGCCGTCAATCTGGATGCACTCCAGCACGGGCGCGGCGAGCGCGGGATACTTGGCGCGCGCTGCCAGGGTATAGCGCACGCGGTCAAGCGTGAAGGGGCCCTGTGTGAAGAGCGCGTGCTCAGTCGGCATTTTGGCGAAATCGGTCGAGGGGAAGACCTTCTTCATCTCGCGGTAAACGGCGCGCCCGAATTCGTCGAGGCCCAGCGAATTGTCGATGATCAGAAAACCGCCGCCCGCGAGGTAGCCGCGCAGGGCACGGGCCTCGGCTTCGTCGAAATGAAAATCGCTGATGCCGGAGAGGTACAGGAAGCTGTAGTCGGCGAGCGGATCGGTGTCGAGTTTGACCGTGCGCGTGAGATAAGCGGCTCTGACGCTCAGGTTTTTTTTCATAAAGCGCAGCAGGTTGTTGGCGCCGCCGGGCTCGGTGTTCCAAACCCCGCTGGTCCGGATATGCGCGAAAACGACGGGGTCGGCATTGGCCTGCGCGTCCTCATCGCTGTAGAGTTGCGCCTTGGCATGCGCCTGCCCGACACGGAAGTAGCCCATGGCGTAAGCGACGAGGTTCAGCCCGAGCCGCAGCGCGGAGGGGGAGTCGTAATAATCCGCCTGCTTGATCAGCTCGGGCGCGGTGTTGTCCCAGCCGGCACCCAGTCCGTAGGGCGAGACTATCGCGGCGACCCGCGACCCGATGTAGACTGCGTCGAGTACCGGGAACATCTCCTGTTTGGACTTGATCGAGAGTTTGACGGTGTCGTCGACCATATGAAAGAGCGGATGATCTTCAGGCAGGCGGCGGATCTGCGCTTCCGGCAGCATGCGGCTGAGCTCAGTCAGTGCGGACTTATAGAAAAAAGGCGAGCCGACAACCGAATCAAACCAGACCATGCCGCCGGACAGCAGATAGCGGCGCAGGGTCTCGCGTTCGGTATCGCTAAAGTTGAGCGAACGACCGCCCGAGAAGTAGAGCACTGGAATCTCGGCGGGCGTGGCGTTGAACCCGTCGAGCGGCGTGGCCTCGACCTTGTAGTCCATGTTCAAGTGCTGGTAGCAGGCGCGCAGGAGCGACTGGCAGTCGGCCGGCACCATGTTCCAGTCGAAGACACGGGTGATCATGCCGTTTTCCCACGTATAGTCAAGGTATGACCCCCAGATCACTTTGCCGATCAGGGTAGAGGGGCTGGGCGGGCGTTTCTTTTCGGAACGCCGCAGCGGCGTGGCCGGCAGCGGCAGCGGCGGCAAGGCTTCGCCGCCTTGACGCATCTGGGGCTTGGCTTTGGGCGGCAAGCCCACGGGCTTGAGGAAGTCATCTTCACTGGCCGCGTACGCGGCGGTTGTGCCGAGCAGCAGGGCGGCGAGCCCCCCGCAGATGAGACGCTGTTTCATGGTGTCACCTCCGTCAGCGCGCGCTCGATGTCGTCCAGCAAGCGGCGCGCCTCGATCTCTTCGTGTGTCCAGGGGCTCTCTTTGCGGATCAGGGCGATCTGGTGTCTCGCCTGCTGGAACTGCCGTTGCGCCAGATAGAGCTTGGCTAATTCCAGCCTGAGTTTGGGCGTGTAGGTTTCGTCAACCTCCGCAAGCAGGGCGCGCTGCAGGCAGACGCTCGCTTTGCGTGGCTGGCCGTTGCCGACCAGCGCCTGCACCTTCATCAGGTTGATGCGCGGCGAGGCCCGCTCCTCGGGCATCTCCCATTCGAGCATGTCCACCTCGGGCAGGCTCTCGCGGAAGAGGCCCTGGCTCAGAAGGTTCTGCACGCGGAAGTGGCGGCTATTGTAATCGAAGAGCGCTTTTCTGTCGAGTGCGGTCCCGGTCAGCAGCGGCGTCTGGCGCGGGATCGCGGCATACAACTTCTGGGCAGTGGCCACATCGTCGAGCACCAACGCGGTGTCGGCCAGATAAATGTCGAGCAGACGCGGTTCCCAGTCGGTCAGGTCTTCACGCCGGGTG
>MWEJ01000014.1 GCA_002071025.1 Verrucomicrobia bacterium ADurb.Bin070
GACGCTTTTCTCAATCCGGGGCGCAAAACCTCCCGTCAGAATGCCGCTCCCCATCATCTATCTTGAATCCCACCCCCCAGCACCCAGAAGACCGACTTCACGCTGTTGGTGAACTCGCGCGACCAATGCATGCCGCGGACCTGACCGGTGTAGAAGGGCATGGTGCCGAAATCGACGACGGGCAGGCCGTTCAGTGCGTCGGCGCTCCAGAGCGGTTCGGTGCCGGGCGGCGCAGCGAAGGGATAGCCGGCCCCGCGCAGATCGCGCCACTCTGTGACGGCCCCCGCGCCGTCCGCAGTGATGCTGGCTGCGGCGGAGGCATCGACGTGAAACGCGGCCCGCTCGAGGATCGTGTCGGGGCGCGTGGCCGGCGTGGCGCCGGAGACGTCGGCGTGCAGCGCGCCTTCGCGCAACCGCACGATCCCGTTGAAGAGGCCCGGGTCCTGCAGGATCAGCAGGCCGCTGCCGGCCTTGTCGACCACGCCGGTCCCGGTTTGCGCGACCACGGTGTTCGTCTCGCCCGCAGGCACCGTGACCGGCAGCGTGTCGTTCATGAACGGACCTTGCGCACGCAGCGACGGCGTGATGAACGCAATAAGGCACACCCAACGGCAGAGCGTTTTCATTCGCATTAATCCTTTCTCAATTCCTACACGACTCATATAATGATGCCGTTTTTCAATCTGATCAGCAAGGTCAAATCACGTGCAAAGTCACCGGCGCGACGTGCAAAGTCGCCCTGCAAATCGTGCCGGTGTCGGTTGGCGACCGGAGAGAGCATGTTTTTATCGGAACAGAGTCGGCGCGGGCGTCCCCGACCGCAACACCGTTTCGTGCAAAAGGCTGGGCGATCATTTATGCGAAGAGCGAATATGCATGCCCTGCGTACGGTAAAGCTTGCCGGGATGGCCGCGGCGCTGTGGGCCGCAGTCTGTCAGGCTGCGGGCGTGACCGGCGGGCGGGTCGACGTGCCGCTGGATGACGCCGCGTACGCGCGCATGGGCAAGGCGGTCCGCCACGAGGCCTTCGCCAGCAACCGGGTTTTCCGCATCGCGGATCTCGCTGCCGCGATGAATCGGCGCGAGCCGCTCGGCCTCGTGCCGGCGGCTCCGGCGCAGACGCCGCTGGACGAGGCGGAGCTGCACGCGCGCGCGGCGCGGGCGACGTTTGCGCTCTACACGCTTTCCGAAGAAGACTACAAAACCGGGAACCACGCGCGCTTGGGCGCGGCCTTTCTCATTCATCCCGGCGTGGCCGCCACCTGCTTCCATGCCTTCAAGGGCGTGGGCGAACCGTTCGTGGCGGCGGGGCTGACGGTTGAGGGCCGGCCGGTCAGCGTCGTCAACATCCTGGCGCTCTACCCGCTGGAGGATCTCGCGCTATTGCAGGTGGAAGGGGCCGGCGACACGGTGCTGCCGTTGCGGCTGGACGCGCCGGCCGGTGTCCGCGTCCGTGCGATCGGCCATCCGCTGAACAAATATTTTTTCGCGGTCGAAGGGATGGTTGCCCGCTACGGACTCAAAAGCGGTCCGGGTGGCGAACGCCTGACGCGCCTGCACCTGATGATCCATTCGATCGGCGGATTCAGCGGCGGCGCGCTCGTAGACACGTCCGGCAACGCGGTCGGCATGCTCGATAGCTTTGAGACGCTCAAGGCCGGCGAGGCGACCTACGACGTGCACTCCGCGATCCCTGCGGCGACGATCCGCGCGCGCTTCACCGAACCTTACGCTTGCGGGATGACGCCCGAGGCCGTTGCGGCCTTGCTGCGGCCGGTCGCCGTGCCGAGCGCGACGGTCGAGGTCCACACCATCAAAACCGAAGGGCCGAAAGGTGCCGCGATCGCCGAGGTGCGCAGCGACGCGCCCCGCGCATACACGGTACGGATCGAGGACAAGGGCGGCAACGAACTCGCCCGCGGCCGTCCGTCCGACGCGTTGCGCGCGGGGCTGCCGGAGTGGGCCAAGCCCCTGTACGACGAAAACGTCAAGACTGCAGAAGCCAAGGCGGCCGCAATCGCGCCGCCCGCCGGCGAGGCGGAACGGTAGCCGGCGTCAGGGAGGACGCGACGGATGGTCCTTGGGCGTTCAGGCGTTGGGGGCGGGGCGGTTTTTCCAGGCGCGGCGGATGAAGAGGCAGGCGAGCGCGATCAGGGCGAGGTAGAGCAGGCGCGTGGCGATGACCCACGGAATTTGGGACTCCGTGTAGAGCGGCACGAGGCGGCCGTCGGCCCACTTCTTCATAATGATTGTTTGCCAGCCATCGGTGGCCAGCCAGCCGGCCAGGATCGTGAAGAGGAAGAGGGGGGTCACGTAGGTGACGATCGGCTTGAAGAAGGTCGGCAGCCGCAGCGACGAGCCGGCGTGCAGCTCGCGCCAGCCGCGCTCCGGGCCGAAGCAGAAGACGAAGACCAGCGCTTCAAAGAGCCCGAACATCGGCAGGCCGAACGAGCTGAACCAGAAGTCCATCTCGTCCACGACGCCGTCGCCGAAGATCGCGAGGTGGGCCACGGCGAAACAGACAAGCCCGATGACCGTCACGCAGCGCTTGCGGTTGAAGCCGAACTCCTCCTCGAGGAAGGCGATCGACGGCTGCAGGATCGAGACCGAACTGGTGACGCCGGCTGTGAAAAGCAGCGCGAACCAGGCGAAGCCGATCCAGGCGCCGCCGGCCATGTGGTTGAAGATCAGCGGCGTGGTGCGGAAGGCGAGACCGAAGGTGCCGCCCTCGACCGCCTGCGCGGTGCCGTGCGGGCCGAAGAAGAGAAAGGCGGCGGGCACGACGATCGAGGCACCGAGCACGACTTCGCAGAACTCATTCAGGAAAGAGGCGGACGAGGCGGGGAGCAGCACGTCGTCGTGCGCCTTCAGGTAGGTGGCGTAGGTCAGCAGCACGCCGATGCCGACCGAGGTGGAGAAGAAGACCTGGCCGGCGGCTTCGAGCCAGACGCGGCCGCTCTTGAGCGCGGTGAAGTCAGGATTCCACAGAAAGCCCAGGGCGCGGTCGAGGGTCCACGCCGGGTTCACGGGCGTGCCCAGCGTGAAGACGCGCACCATCAGCACGACGGCCGTGATGAAGAGCAGCGGCATGGCGATTTTGCAGAAGCGCTCGATGCCGCGGCTGATGCCGTGGTAGACCACCCAGAAGTTGGCGGCGAAGGTCACGAGGAAGAAGCCGTAGGCGGCGCGACGACTCTGGAAATAATCGCCGCTGCCGCTCAGGAAACTGCCGAGAAAGGCACCCATGCGGTCCGGCGTTTCGATCGCGGCGTAGCGGCCGGTGAGGGCGAACACGCTGTAGGCGAGGGTCCACGACTCGATGTAGACGTAGTAGAAGAAGATGCCGAGTGCGCCGGTGATGCCGAGCACGCCGAAATACTTGAGCCAGGGGCGGCGCCGACCGCAGACCGCGTCGAAAACGCCCGGCGCGCTGCCGTGTCCGAAGCGACCGCCGTAGCGACCCATAGTCCACTCCATCCAGCAGAGCGGCAGAGCGAGAAACAGAAAGGCGATGAAGTACGGAATCATGAAGGCGCCGCCGCCGTTGCGGGCGGCCACGCCGGGGAAGCGCAGGAAGTTGCCGAGTCCGACCGCGCAGCCGGCGGCGGCCAGAACGACACCGATGCGGCTGCGCCACGCATCGCGAACCCTTTTCGACATGGATCACTCCCTGTTGGTTAATGAACATGGTCTCGGCGGTTGCCGTTCGCTTCATACACACAGGCTCATCGAACGAAAGTCAGTTTACCGGAAGCCGGGCGGAGCGGGTAGCCTTTTTCGCACGATGGCAGGAATGCCAACTTCCGGTTGACAGCAGCGGGCGGGCTTTGCTAAAGTGCGCACCCGTTATGGGACAACAACTTAGAAAACGTGTGAAGCGCCAGCGCCGTGATGCCCGCAACAAACGGGTGAAGGAGCGTCTGCGCGCCGGGATGAAAAAGTAGCCTTTTCGTCAAGGTGCGATGGCCGAGTGGTTAGGCAGAGGTCTGCAAAACCTCGTACAGCGGTTCAATTCCGCTTCGCACCTCCATTTTAACCGCTGACTTTCTGCCTTGGCGTGAAGTGAGCGGTTATTTTTGTTTGGGCCGATGAGGAATAGGCATGATCGACACGGCATTTGCATACCGGTATTTCGAGACCCACCGCCAGGCGATCCTGGACGACTGGTTCGCCCTCTTGCGGATTCCGACGGTCGGTGCGGATCCCAAACGGCTCGGCGAGTGCGCGCGCGCGACGGCGTGGCTCAAGAAGTTTCTGAAGCCGCTGGGGTTCGAGGTGGAGATTCTGACGCCCGGCAGCGGCCTGCCTGTGCCGGTGCTGGTCGCGGAGCGGCCGGGGCGCGAGGGTGTGCCGACGGTGCTCTTTTACGGCCACTACGACGTGCAGCCCGAGGACCCGCTGGCTGACTGGCAGACCCCGCCGTTTGAGCCGACGCTGATCGAGGGGCGCGTTTACGCGCGCGGCGCGCAGGATAACAAGGGCCAGGTGTTCGGCTTCCTGCAGGGCGTCAAGGCGCTGGTCGAAGCGGGCGAGAGCCTGCCGACGATCAAGCTGGTGCTGGAGGGACAGGAAGAGAGCGGCAGCTCGGCGTTGAACGATCTGGCGCCGATTTTGCGACAGCGGCTGCAGGCCGACGTCATGATGGTCAGCGACACCTCGTGCGGGCCTGAGAACCGGCCCTCGATCGTGGCCGGCCTGCGGGGGGTGCAACACCTCACCGTCACGCTGGCAGGTCCGTCTTACGATCTGCACTCCGGGGTTCACGGCGGCGTGGCGCCCAATCCGGCGCAGGGCATGGCGGCGCTGCTCGCTTCGCTGCATACGGCCGACGGCGCGATCGCGGTGGAGGGTTTCGGCGACCGGGTGCATCATCCCGCGGCCGACGAGATGGCGATCGCGCGGCAGGGCGCGGTGACGGACGAGCAGTACGCCTGCGAGATCGGCTGCCCGCCTGCCGGCGGACGGCTGGGGCTGGACGCCGTGACGCGCGGCTGTTTCGAGCCCACGATCGAGATCAACGGCGTGCATGCGGGATACGGCGGGCCGGGCTCCAAAACGGTGATTCCCGCGACGGCGGTCGCGAAGCTCAGTATGCGGCTGGTGCCGGACCAGCGGCCGGAGGAAACGTTTGACGCGGTGCGCAGGCATCTTGAGGCGCACTGTCCGCGCGGCATGACGCTGACGCTGTCCGAGGCCTGTGTCGGCGCGCCGGGTTTCCGGCTGCCGCTCAACTCGCCGATCTTCCGCCTGGCGGCGGAGGTGCTGGCGCAGATGGACACGCGCGGCGCGATCTTCCGCTGGGAGGGGGCATCGATTCCGGTGGTGGCGCGCCTGCACCAGCTTACCGGCGCGGCGCCGCTGCTGGTCGGCTTCGGCCGCGAGGAGGACAAGATCCACTGTCCCAACGAGTCGTTCGGGCTCGACCAGTTCACGCGCGTGATGACCTGGTCCGCCCTGATGCTCAAGGCGCTGGTTTAACCGGCACAAGAAAGCGAGGCGGTGATGACACTACGCGGGGCTTGGGCCAGAATGACGGGGCTGCCGGACGGAGTCGGGCTCGGGAGTGCCGGCAGAGACGGGAGTGCCGGTGGCGGCCGAGGGTTGCCGAACCTGCCGAACCAGAAAACCTCTGCGGCTCCGCGTCTTTGCGCCTTTGCGTTAAAAAGTATTCTGGCGGTGCTGGTGTTCGGGCTCGCCGTGTGCGCCCGTGCGGACATGGCCGAACAGGTGCGGCTCGACATGTTCTTTTCGGCGGGCTGTACCGAATGCGAGCGCGTCAAACGCGAGGTGCTGCCGGAGCTTGAGGCGCAGTACGAGGGCTTTTATGACTTGGTCGGCCATGATCTGCTGCAGCCGGAGTCGGTGCCTCTGCTGGTGGCGTATCAGGAGCGTTGCGGCAACCGCGACAACGGACGCGTGTCGATCATTGTGGACCATACGGTGTTTCTGTCGGGTTACGACGCGATTGCGACCGGGCTGTTTGACCGCGTGAACGCCGCGCTGGTGGCGCGCCAAGATCCGGCGTGGCAGGCGCCGCGCGCGCCCGACTTGGCGGACGACGAGGCGGACGCGGTGGTGCGCCGCACCGTGGACGGGCTGACCTTTTCGGTGGTGGCGCTGGGCGGATTGCTGGACGGCTTCAACCCGTGCGCGGTCTCGACGCTGATCTTTTTCATGAGTGTCTTGGCGGTGGCCAAGGCCTCGCGGCGCACGCGGCTGCTGGTGGGCGTTTCGTTTATTACCGCCTCGTTCTTTGTCTACATGGGTCTCGGTCTCGGCTTCCTTTACGTGTTCCGCCAGGCGCCGAATTTCGCGACCGTAAAAAAGGTGGTGGAGGTCGTGCTGGGCCTCTGCATGATTCCGCTGGCCGTGCTCTCATTTCGTGACGCGATCCGCTTCCGTAAATCGCAGCGTCCGGATGACGTGACGCTTCAGATCCCCAAGACGATCAAGACGCGCATCCACGGCTTCATGAATAGCCGTCTGGGCATGGGCGGTCCGATCTTGGGCGGTCTGGTGACCGGTGCGGGCGTGACGGTGCTGGAGAGCGTCTGCACGGGCCAGAGTTATGTGCCGGTGCTGATGTACATGCTCAAGAAAGAGCATGCCGACCTGTGCACCTGGTGCCTGCTGGTGATCTACAATCTGCTGTTCGTGCTGCCGCTGGCGGCGGTCTTTGTCTGTTTCCATCGCGGCATGCAGCTCACGGCGCTGATCGACTGGAGCAAGCGCAACCTGGTGGTTGTCAAGATCCTGCTTGGTCTCTTCTTCAGCGCCATGGCCGTGCTGCTGCTGCTGGCTTAACACCGTGATCCGACTGATCAAAAGCGTGCACCGGGCGGTCAAGCGCCGCCGCCACTTCCGCAGCGGGGCGGCCCGCCTCGCGCAGGTGCTGCCGTCGCTGGCGGCGGTGTGCGGCGGGCCGGTAAGCGTGCGGCGCGGCCAGGGCGGCGGCCACGATTTCGTCTATTTCGTGGAGCATGATGGCCTGCCGGCCGGCGTGTTGCGCATCGCGAATCCGGCGTATGTGCCGGAGGGGACGCCGACTGAGGCGCGTCTGAACGGGCCGCGGCTCAAGCTGACGCCGCGCGAGCGCGTGGCGCGCGAATGGCGGCTGTGCGAAGCCGGCTGGCGGCACGCGCTGACGCCGCGGCCGCTGTGGCGCTCCGAGACGGGCGATGCCCTGCTCAACAGTTATCTGGCGGGCAGCCGCCTCTTCGACTGCGTGCAGGCGGGACGGATCTCCTTCTGGGACGCCATCGAGCGGGCCGCCGAGCGCGCGACGCTCTTCCACACGCTGGTCGGCGAGGCGCACATGGATCTGTCGCTTTTCAACGTTTATGCCGATGAGGGGATAGGCGTGCTGACGCTGATCGATTTCGAGCTGTCGCCCAATCCCGCGCTGAGCGCGGAGGAAGCGCGTCTCTTCGACTACCTCAACCTAGTGGAGATGGCGTACAAAGAGATGCCGGTCGCCGAGCGCCGCGCCGCGCCGGAGCGCTTGGAGCGGTTGTTCGCGGCGCGCGTGCCGCGCGAACTGCACGGCCTGCCGGTCGCGCGGCTGGCGCCCAAGCTGCCGCGCCTGTTGTCCGATACGGCCTTCCGCGCGGCGTTGGCGCGGCATCTCACTGTGTAACAACCCGGAGCGAGCGGCATGAAGCCTGACACGCGGATGGACGAAGAGTACGCCCTGCTGGACAGCGGCGACGGCAAGAAGCTGGAGCGGTTCGGCCGCGTGGTGCTGTCGCGGCCGTGCGCGCAGGCGGTGTGGACGCCGGCCTTGCCGGCGGCCGAGTGGGCGCGCGCGGATGCCGCGTTCGACCGGACCGAGGGCAACCAGTGGCGCAACCGCGGGGCGCTGCCCGGACAGTGGGCGATCCGCGTCGGCGGGATCGCCTTCCAGCTTTCGGGCACCGATTTCGGGCATCTCGGGATCTTTCCGGAACAGCGCGCGCAGTGGTGTTGGATCCGCGACACCGTGCGGCAGGCCTGCGCGGCGCGCCGCCGTCCGGTTCAGGTGCTCAATCTGTTCGCCTATTCGGGCGGCTCCACCCTGGCGGCGGCGTTGGGTGGCGCGGAGGTGTGCCATCTGGACGCTTCGAAGGGCATGGTGCAATGGGCGCGCGACAACGCCCGGCTGAACGGATTGGAGGCGCACCCGATCCGTTGGATTACCGACGACGCGCACAAGTTCCTCTGCCGTGAGGCGCGGCGCGAGCGCCGCTACGACGCGGTGATTCTGGACCCTCCGACCTTTGGGCGCGGCCAGAACAATGAACTGTACAAGATCGAGAAAGACCTGCCGGAGACGCTGCGGCTCTGCCGCAGCCTGCTCTCGGCCGAACCGCTCTTCATGCTGCTCAGTGCTCACACGCCGGGTTACACGCCGGTGGTGCTGGGCAACGTCTTGGGGCAGGCGGTCAGCGGGCTGGGCGGCCGGACCGAGAGCGGCGAGATGGTGCTGAACGGCGCGGACGCGCAGGTGCTGCCCACGCCGTGCGGGGCTTACGCGCGCTGGAGCCGCAGGGCATAGCGCGATGATCGGCGGTCAGAGATCGGAGGTCAGAGGGCAGCGGGGCGGTTACGCAGTTTGGGGACTAGCCGGTATATTGTTATGACTGCGCGGCCGCTTACCGCTTACACACTCTGACCTCCGATCTCTGCCCGCCGGTCTCCGCCGTTTGGCGACGCTGCCGGCGCATGGCCGCGGCCATGATCACGCAGAATCCCCCTACAACCAGCAGGCGGAACAGTCGGCCGGAGCCGGGCTTGGACTCAGCCTGAGCCTGTGCGGCTCCATCCGCCGGATCGGCGGGTCGCGCGGGGGGCCGGGGGGCCAGCAGCTCCGCCTCGGTGAGCGTGCCGGCGATCCATGCCTGAACCTGGTCCGGCGGCAGGTTGCGGAGTCTTTCGGCGCGCGCAAGAGCGTCGGTGCTGCGCCGGGCGCGCTCTTCGATCGGCGCGGAACCCAGATGGGCGGCGCGCGTTTCAGCGTCCAGTTTGTCGGTGACCGCGAAATCGGGGACCAAGGAGCCGTCCACTGCGGCCTGAGCGGCCGTGGCGGCAGCGAGCGTGAGGGCGAAGGCTTGGAGGAAGGAGGTCCGGGTCATGGCTTTACCTCCTGCCATTCGATGACGCGCGGGGTGGCGGGCGACATGGGCAGAAAGATGAAGAAATTAATGCCGTCAGGGCTGGTCGAGCCCAGTCGGATATCCCAGTTGAACTGTACGGAACGGTTGTAGATGATGCCTTCGTCGCGGCAGACCAGGGCGCCGTTGAATTGGCACTGACCGACGCGGCCCATAGTGGCGTGGTTGTTATAGAGCACCGCGTCGATACGCGTGATGTCGCCGCTCTGCGCGAGCTCGGCGATCCTTCGGTTGCCGACGGTGCTTTCGTAGTAGCGGCGGTCAGAGGTGGAGGAGGGTTCCCAGATCTTTTTTTTCGAGTTGTAGACATACTCGACTTTGGTGCCGCTGTCCCTGAGCGTGTAATTCCCGCCGAAGGTCCCGCTGTAGCCGATGGAGGCGTCGGAGGGGTCGCAGGCATAGGGTTTGACAAACGGCGGGGTGATGTAGTCCCTGACGCTGTTCATCCAGCCGCTGGCGGTGTAGTCGCCGAGCACGATATTGCCTTTGGCGGCGAGGCCGAGCATGTCCTTCTTTTCGTTCTTCTTGACGGTCTGCTCGGGTTTGGTGTCGGGCTTGGGCCAGCTCGGCGGGTCGCCGTTGGTGATGTTGCCCACGATGTGGATGTTGCGGCCGGCGTAGATGGCGCCCTGTCCCGTGACGGTGCCTTTGATGATCACGTCGCCGTCGACCACGATCGGGCCGTCGACCACGATCGGGCGGACGCTGCCGTCCAGCACGAGGCATCCTTTGTCGGCGCCGCCGGTCAACCCGGAGGGGCCGGCGCCGCTGTGGCAGGCGTCCACCAGCACCTTGCCGTTCTGCTTGATGGTGGAGCCCCATGTGTGGGCGATCTCGCGATAGGCGTCGAGGTCGCCGAGGAACGGCATGTCCAAGGGCTCGTTGTAATCGTTGAGGTGGCACGTGCCGTCGTAGCCCATGGCCCACAGGAGGCCGTCTGAGGAGGTGGGCGTGGAGGGGCGCGCGCGCAGGTTGCCGAGCGCCCAGTACTCGGTCACGGTCTTGTATTGCGCGGTGCCGCTGATGGCGCCGGTGGAGCCCAACTCGCTGTTGGCGGCGGCGTAGGCGTTGCCGTTGACCCAGGAGGCGCCGTCCAGGAAGAGATCGCCGTTGGCGCGGATGTCGCCGTTGGCGGTGACGCCGCCCCCCATGAACCAGCCGTAGTTATTGACGAAGTAGGCGTAGTCGAAGACCGAGGCGCGGCGCAGGCCGTATTCGACGGTCTCTTCGATCACGCGGGTGACGGGGATGCCGGCCGGCGTGGTGCTGGATGCGACCGCACGCAACGTGAGGCGGGCGAATTGGTTGACGGCGGTGACCGGCGTGCGGGTGACGGCGAGGAGGGTGACCGAGACGGAGCACCCGTTGATCGACTCGTTCTGGCACAGCGGGTTTTCATAGCCGGAAAGGCCGACCGAGGTTTCAGAGGTGGTGTCGAACCAGGCGAGCAGGTTCCATGTGGACGGCGATGTTCTGAAGTAGGCGCGGAAGGCGCGGAGGGTTTCCGCCTTTTCCCGGTCCAGTGCGCTTTGGGCGCTGAGTCGGCAGTATGTGGCGGAGGTATAGGCACCGGCCGACCGGGTTGCGTTGAGGATCAGGCTGAGCGCGCTGCCGGCGAGGATCCCGACGACCAGCATGGAGCAGAGTACGACGGGCAGGACAAAACCGCGGCGAGTGGAGGATTTCATGGCTGTAGGCCTGTTTGGTGGTGTGTGGCGAATGTGGCGGACTGCGTGCGGGGGCGTTACGGATTCATGATCTGCACAACGGTTTGGTTGCGCTGCGTATAGGTGCGGTCGGCGATCAGAAGCGCGAGATCGAGATTGAGAATCACCATGCCATTGTCATTGGTGACGGATTCGAAAATCGTTTCGGTTTGAAAGACCAGCGGCGTTCGCGACAGCCAGCCGGCTTTTCCGCGGTCGGCTTTGATTTTTTTGTTGCTGCCGACCTCGAGTCGGTTGTTGCCGCCACCCCGTTTGGGCTTAAATCTCAGCCCGTTGCCTTTACCTTTAGGGTTTTTGTTTTGGATAGTCAGTTCATCCAAGCAGGCGTTCATCAGGCCGCCTTCGCCCTCCGCGATGTCGTAGAGCAGCTTTTCCCGCAGGGCGCGCGTTTGGAAGGTGAGCTCGATGTCGGCGGCAGTGGCTTCGAGCAGGCGGTGTGAAGCCACCAGCGTGGTGGCGGCCTGTGCCATGACTATGGTCATAATGGCAGTGGCGAGCAAAACCTCGGGCAGGGTGAATCCTTGCCGCCGCATTTGATCGGCGGTCCCTTCAGTGCCAGGCATGGAGCATCTCCTATTAAAGACCGGAGCGGAACAAGTTCCGGTCGGCGCGGTGGCGTTCAAGAATGTAGGGCTGCGCGAGCCGTCGCGCGCCGCCGTTGGGCAGCGGCCATTGAACATTCGCGATAATTTGCCAGTGGGTCACCGGACGGCCCATCGGCTGAACTTCCAAATAATAGGCGGGCGTGCCGGTGCGCAGAAACGCCGACGACCGGTCCGGCGGGACAGCCTGCCAGCCGGCCGGGAACGCAGTGGGGGTCGCGTTCAGGTCGAACCATTCGGTCTTGCGGTTGAAGACATCCCAAGCCGCATCGAAGGCGAGGGCGTCGGCGGTCAATTGCCACCGCAAGTTTGCCGCACTGCGACGGCAGAAGAGCAGGGTCTCGAACAGCACCAGGAAGAGCAGCAGGCCAAGCGACGAGGCGAACATCACCTCAACCAGCGTAAAACCGCTGGAAGCGCGAGCCGGTCTCGAACACTGCTCATGAGCAAGGCCGCGTGTGCGGCCTTTCAAGGTTTTCATGATGGCTTTCCGTTAGAAATCGTCGGGAACTTCGATACGGATGGTGCGGGCTCGTATGTCTTTTAGGTCCGCGTCACCGGGTTTTTTCGTGTCAAGGTCACTGCCGTGGAGCGTGCCGGGGTCCGAGAAGAAGGGGACCTCGAAACTGACGCCGCAGGAGGGGCACTCCGACGACGTGCCGGCCATGTCGGCCGGGGCCTCAATCTCTTGACGGCAGTTCTTGCAGAAGAAGGAGAGCATGCGTTTGGGTGGCAGCGTCTTGGCCCCGGCCGGCTCATCCGGTGCGGCGAAGCCCAGCGCGGCCAAGTCGATGCGGATCGTCTGTCCGCCACGTGCCTTCTGCTCGGCCATGCCGGCGGCGGGCGGCTGTGCGGGCGGGGGCTGCTGCGGCGGTCCCGACAACTCGGGCGCGGCCTGGGAGGGCGCGGGGGCGGCCGGTTGCGCGGCGGGCGCGGCGGCGGGCGCAGGGCCGTGCAGCGTGCCCGGCTCGGAAGCCGCCGGCACGATGATGGGCGCGCCGCAGGCCGGGCACTGCGCCTCGACGCCGACGGCGGCGTGCGGCGCCTCGATCTCTTGTCCGCACTTCTTGCAGCGGAACGAGATGGCGTTGGAGAAATCCTCCAGTTCGACCGGGACGCGCGGCTCATCCGGCAGCACCGTGACCAGATTCTCAGGCTGGGGCGTGACCGCTTCGCGCGCGGCTTTCAAGGCCCTGACACGGAGCGCGTTATGCTCAGCAATGAGAATCGTTTCTCCGGTTTGAGGATTTTTCATGCGCCGCGGCTTGCGTTTGATCACGTCCAGACGGCATATTCCGGGTATCGAGAACCCGTCATCAGCCGCCTCACGGTATGCAATATGCGTGAGCGCATCCAATACAAACCGGGCCTTTTTTTGGGTGATTCCTGCACTGAAGGCCAGTTCGCGGATCAGCGTGGCCTTATTATAAGAAGTTTTTTTCATTGCGAATGCTCGAAGGTCTGGTTACAATCACCAGTAACTAATGCATGTATCGTGCCAAATTAGGGATTATGCTGAGGCCGGATTGGCACCAATTCTGCTTTTTACAACACCGTAAGGAAGACTCAACCATGGCGATGAAATTCTGGTTTGGCAAAAAAGAGTCGGAGCCCGAACCGTTCGGAGCGGCGAAACGTGAGTTTGCTGACGGTCCGGCGGATGCTTCGGCCGGCGCTGCCGCGCCTGCCGAACGGACGCCGCTTTATGCCGTGTCGCTGCGCACCGACGGCTCCTCCTCCCTGGCGGCGCTGCCAGTGGAACAGAAGGTCGAGCCTGCGGTGCCGGATGCGGAGGCCGTGGTGAATCCGGCGGCGCTGTTTGTTTCAGCCGCGCAGGCGAAATCGGCCGAAAAGCCGGCGGTGCAGACTGGGCCTGCGGTGCCGCTGACGCCTCCTGTGGCCCCTGCCGCTCCTGCGGGGCGCGGGGGCGCACCGGCGGCGCAGGTCGCGCCGTTGACCTTGAAGGAGGTGGGTGCTGCTGCCGCGCCAGCCTTGCGGTTGACGCCGCGTGCCCCGGAGGGCGCGGCGGGGACGTCAGCATCGGCCCTGCCGACGGCATCCGATTCGTCGCAGGAGGGATCGCCTGCCAAACCGGTCTTTGGGCTGCGTGTAAAAGCGGATGCGGCCGTGCCTGCGGAGCCGGTTTCTGGCGTTTTGGCGGGGTCTGGTGCCGTGCCCGGAACGAAAGCCGCGACGGGCGGTGGCGAGCCGTCGCCGTTGGCCCCGAACGACTGGGTGCGGCCCAAGCCGGATCAACGGGTCCTTTATTATCAGTTGATGGACGGGCTGTATGACGCGATCTTGATCTTGGACGATCAGGGCCACGTTGTGGACGGCAGCAAGCGGATCACGGAGATTCTGGGGTATACGCGCGAAGAGACGTGGGACATGCCGATCGAGAAGATCATCACCGGGATGTCGCGCCAAATGTTCGAGCATCTGCGGCGCAACCTCAAAGAGAACCACCACATTCTGATCGACGCGCGCTGTTTCCGCAAAGACGGCACCTCGTTCGCCGGCGAGGTCGGCGTCAGCACGCTCACGCTGACCAACTCCTCCAACATGGTGTTCGCGATCCGTAATGTCGAACGGCGCAAGAACGCGATGGACGAGATGCGGCGCAGCCAGTCGGCGTTTGAAACGGCGCTGTCGCCGGGTTTCGTCTGCGATGTCGACGGATTCTTCCAGGTGGTCAACGCGGCGCTGCTGGAGGCGTTCGGCATCCCGGACGCCGAACAGGCCAAGCGGGTGCGCTTTGTGGACCTGCTGCCCGACGCGGCCCGTCTCTTTCTGCGGGCGGCGTGCGGTGACCGGGTGCGCGAAAAACTGAGCGTCGCCTCCGCGAACGGAGTCCCCGTGTCGGTGGAGTTGGCGCTGTCGCCGCTGAAGAGCGGTCAAACCGTGACCGGAGTCGCCGGATCAATGCAGCAGCTCGTCTGATAGGCCCCGTGCCCAAACAACACATGCCCAGGCGTTGAAAACGGGGAATCATGGGACACGCGTCATGCTTCGCTGGACGCCGGACAGTCTCCCCGCCTACTCGTCACGGTAGGCCTTGTTCTGCTTGAACAGGTTGAGGCGGTTCTGCAGCGCCAGCGCTTTGGCGGATTCGTTGGACTGGGTGTAGAGCGCGATGGCGCGGTTGGTGGCGTCGATCGCGCGGCGGAACGAACCGTATTCGGCCTGCGCCACGCCCAGCACGGCCAAGGCGTGAGGGTCTTTGTCGCGCTGCAGGTCGCTGGCGCGTTCGGCCAGTTTGACCGCCTCGCGCCCGTTGCGCAGATCGGCGTGGGGCGATGATCCCATGATCCACGCCGCCGCGCAAAGCGCCTCGATGTTTTTGGGCTCGGTCGAAAGGGTTCCCAGCGCCGTCTGCAACAGCGCGCGCGCGCGTTCCATCTGGGTGTTGCGAAGGGCCTGCTCGGCCTCGATCTTGAAATCCAGGCTCAATCCGGCCAGACGGAACTTGGTCTCGATGTCGACCTTGTCGATCGCCTTCATGTAAGCGTCTTCGGCTGAGATGATGCCTTTCACCGCCTGCCGCGTCAGTTCATCGCTGAAGGTCTGCATGCCGTCCTTGCGGCCGGTTTGCATGATCGAAGGAATCATGTGGGTCTTGGCTTCGCGGATCAAGGCGGCGACGGCCGTATTGACCACCAGCACCTCGAAGGCGGCGATGCGCCCGCCCTCGATTTTTTTGCAGAGCGTTTGCGCGATCACGCCTTTCAGCGTGTCGGCCAGCATCGACCGGATCTGGTTCTGGCGCCCTTCCGGAAACTTGTCGATCATGCGTTCCACGGCGGTGGCGGCGTTATTGGTGTGGAGCGTGGCGAAGACCAGATGGCCGGTTTCCGCGGTTTCGATCGCGATTTCCATCGTCTCCAGATCGCGCAGCTCGCCGACCAGCACGATGTCAGGATCTTCACGCAGCGCCGCGCGCAGCGCCCGCGCGAAACTTGTGGTGTCTCGGTGCACTTCACGCTGGTTGAGGACGCACTTCTTGGGCGTGTGCACGAATTCGATCGGGTCCTCGATGGTGATGATATGCTCGTTGCGGTTCTGATTGATATAGTCGACCATCGCCGCGAGCGTGGTCGATTTGCCGCTGCCGGTTGGCCCCGTCACGATCACCAGTCCTTTGGAGAGCATGCAGAACGAGCGCATCACCTCCGGCAGGTTGAGATCCTCGAAACTCGGGATGACCTCCGGGATGACGCGCAGCACCGTGCCGTAGCCACGCATGTCGCAAAAGCCGTTGACACGGAAGCGCGCGACCCCGGTGATCTCATACGCGCAGTCCGTGTCGTATTCGGCCATGAGCTGCTCGATGTTCGCCTCCGGCAGGATCTCTTTGAGATAGTCCAGGACATTTTCGCTGGTGAGGACCGGTTCGCCCGGCACCGGCATCAGCGTGCCGTGAATGCGCCGGAAGGGAGGGCGGCCTGCACTGAGGTGCAGGTCGCTCCCGGACTCGGCCACGAGCGAAACAAGCAGGCGATCAATCAGCGGCATAGTCGATACCTCAGTTGTCCTTGAGCAGCGGAACGACCGGCGTTTCGACCGGTTTCGCGGCGGCCTCGGCTTCGCTGACAGGCGCCACAGGCTTGGCGTCCTCCGGCTTGGCCGGGGCGTCGGGCGTCATGGCTTCAGGACGCGTGTTGTCCGTCTTCGCGGGTTTGGCCTTCTTGGGGTCATCCAGACTGAGGACCTCCTCTTTGGTGCGGTCGCCCGGCTCTTTGAGCTCGCCGGTGAAGAGGTCGCGGCCGAGAATCGCGTTCTTGGGCATGCCGATATCCTCGGGCAGGTCAACAGGGTCGGCGATGCCGACGGTGACAAAGATGATGATCTCTTTCTGCTGCTTCTCGCGGCTCTTCCAGCCAAAGACGCGCGGGCCGATCCACGGCAGCTTGCGCAGGTAGGGGATGCCGGAATCGATGCTGCCCTCGGTGGTCCGGGTCAGGCCGCCGATGACGGCGGTGGAGCCGTCCAGCATGGTGAAGACGGTCTGCATGCGCTGCATGTCGATGATCGGGAACTGAGGGGTCGGCGTGTCGGAACCGACGCCGGCGAACACGTAGTAAGGGGTCTCGGAATTGAGGGCGCTGATCGAGGGCTCGACCACCATCGTGATCAGGCCGGAGGAGCTGATGCGCGGCGTGACCTTGACGCTGATGCCCCAACTGAAGAAGGCCTCGCCCGCGAAGAGGCCGCGGCCCTTGCCGTCCTTGTCGCCCTTGTCGCCGGGAATGACCTCCAGACGCGCGGAGATATCGAGCTGATCCTGCTGCGTGCCGGTGCGCGAGGTCGTCATCGTCAGGTTCGGCAGCTTCGTGGTCATGTCGACCACAGCCTCTTTTTCGTTCGCCACGATGATCTTGGGGTTGGAGAAGATCGAGACACCGTCCATCTGCTCGAAAGCGCTCAGGGCCAGCCGGAAGCCGTCGACCGAGAGCTGCCCGCCGATGCCGCGCGCCTGCTTCCACATCATGTCCTGCGCGCTGCGCCCGGCGCCCTTGGTCAGACCTTCAGAGGTGATCGCGGCGGCCGGAATTTCGGTGGGCGTGAGAATGGTCTGTACGGTCTCCTTGCCATAAACCGGTGCGATGAACGTGCCCTCCGAGTCGGTCACGCCGGTGCCAGGCAGGATGGCGGAGCTGTCGCGGACCTCGGAGCCGCCGGTCTTGTAGGCAGCCAGCTTGCCGCGGTTGTACTCCATGCCGGCATTGATGTCGTGGACCCCGGCACCCCACTCCTTGAGCTGATTCCACTTCATGCCGAGCTGACGGCTGGCGGCCGCGTTGAGCTCGACGAACCGGACCTCGATGTAGACCTGCGGCGACGGCTTGTCGATGGTCTCGATCATGGTCTTGCACTCGGTGATCTGCTGTTCGGTCGCAGTGACGATGACGACATTGCCGACGTTATAGGCGACGGCGGAGACCATCGGCTTGCCGAGGGCATCCCGGCCGAAGGCGCTGACGACGAGGTTGGTGACTTCATCGGCGCGGGCGTGCTTGAGTTCGAACGTCCGGGTGACTTTGGGGATCACGTCGCTCTTGGCCTTGACGATGAAGATGCCCGAACCGGCAGGTTCTTCGGCGAGCTGCAGGCCCTGCGGGTCAAGGATCGACGAGAGGCCCTTGCGCCACGGCACGTTGTCGAGGCGTACGCTGACCACCCCTTGCAGGTTGGTGCCGCCTGAGATGATGTTGGCCCCGGTGGCATCGCGGAAAGCCTTGATCACGTCGGTGAGCGGCGTCTCGTCGAACGCCATGGAAACGAGCGGTTCGGCGTTGGCGGGGGTGTTCACGACGCGCACCGTGACTGTTTCCGGCTGTGCGGCGGCCGGCGGCTGGGCGTTGGCCTCTTGAGCATGCACCGTGTGCCAGGCAACGGCGATGAACGAGAGACAGACGAGGTTGAAACCTTTCATCGGATACTCCTGTTTTGTGTTAGTTGGCAGGGAGAGGGGGGGGGGGCAGTCGGTTGGCGCGGACCGGTTTCAGCTTTAACGTCAGACCGGCAAGCGACTCGATGTCCCAGGTGAAATGAATGTTGGCGTTGGTGAGCGACAGGGTGTCGCCGACGGTGTAGGAGGTGCGGTTGATCATCACCAGCGTACGGGTTTCGCCGCTTCCGGGATGGCGGGACTGGGTGAAGCCGTTCACCGCGAGCAGGGCCTTGGCCTTTTTCCAATCCTCCTCCGTGACCGGTGCCACCGGCGGCGGTTTGGGCTTCTGCGGTTCGGGCGGTTTTTCCCGCACGACGGGTCTTTCAGGCTCAACCGCTTCCGGTTCCGGCTTGGGCGGCTCGTACCCGATGGGCCAGAACGGATCGCGCTCAGCCGACGCACAGACGGCGGCGAGCAGAAAGAAGGAGACGCTGTAGGCGGTTTTGAAACGCAGAGACGCGGAGATGCGGAGACGCAGAGGTATCGCGGAGGGGCGGCGTGAAGGCCGCTGCGAACAAAGATGCCCGTTGAGCGTTGAGCGTTGAGCGTTGAACGTTGAGCGTTGAACGTTCTGTAATGCAAAGACGCGGAGATGTGACAGCCGACTCATCATTTCCGTTTTTCTCCCTTGACGGGCCACTCAAAAGTAATCGTCGCTTTGTGGCGTTCCGGGGTCTGCGACTGACTCTCGATGCGCAGGCCCGACAGGATGGCGAACGGGAATTTCTGCTCGGCGGCCTGCACGAAGCCGACGATTTGCGTGTAAGACCCGAATCCGGAGCATTCGATCAGTTGCCGTCCATAAAGCTGCTGTGGCGGCGGAGTCGGGAGTTGCAGCGGGATGAAACGGTCCTCTTTGACCGAGCCGACTGCGAAGCCGCTCGCGTTCGCCAGCGGGTCCAGCAGCGACTTGCCGCGCATCGCGTAGGAGCCGAGCAACGGTTCAATCACGCCGTCGCGGACCCATGCGTGACATTCGGCTTCGGCGGCTTCGGTCTGGACAGTCTGTTGCGGAATGCTGGCAATATCCTTCTGCATGCGGGAATAGATGTCGCCGAGCTGTGCCGTCTCGGCGCGCAGGCTCTTCAGGCGCTGGTAAGCGGGCCATATCCCGAAATACGCCACCGCGAGGGCAACGGCCAAGGCTGCGCCGGTTGCGCCCAGCATCAGGCGAATCGGCGGGGTGAGTTTTTTGAGCGCGAACAGGCCGTCGCTCATTTGAACCTCCTCTCGCCGCAGTCGCAGGTAATCTCAAACAGGATCGTGTCGCGCACGGCCGCACCGCGCGCCGTGTCCTGCCGGATCGCGCCCTTGGGGATTTCCGCAGTCCGGACCAGATTGGTGAAGTCAGGCAGGCGGAACGCATCGAGCAGGGCGCGGACCGCCTCGCTGGGTTTGCTGCTGCCGGCACGGCCCGCCACACGCAAGGTGACCGCTTCCGTCAGATTGGTGGGCCCCGGCGGCACGGTCTTCACGGCAAGTCCTGGCGATGAAAACGGCGGGGGGGGCAGCGGCGGCGGCGGCGGGATTCTCAGGTCCGTCAGTTGGACGGCCTCAGGCACATGCTGTGGCAAGCGCAGGAGCGTCTCGCTGAAACAGATGCGCGAGGCGCGGTAGAACCGCAACTGCTCCAGAACGGCGCGCGCCTCGCGTTCACGCGCACGCAGCGACAGCACCTGTTCCTGTCTGGGTTTGAGGTCGTCGATCCGGGTCTCTTGAAGGTGTTTGACCTGCACGGCATTGTGCAGGCGGACCGCGAGCAGCGACCACCACACACACAGGCCGATCACGGTCAGCACGGCAAAGACCGGCAGCATGACGCGCATCCGCACCGGGCTCGAGCACACGCGCTCGTCATCGTTCAGCAGATTCAGGTGGAGAGAGGCGCTCATCGATCCTCCAGAACGGCTCTGGCGGCCCCCAAGGCAGTCATCAGCAGCGGGGCGCGTTTCACAACGTCGTCGGGCAGATGCGCGCCCGGGCCGACCCGCTCGATGCCGTCCAGCGGCGAGCAAAAAACCAGCGACTGATTCATCATGCGCGCGAAGAGTTTCGACCAGTAGGGTGCGCCGGCTGTGACGCCGCTGACAAAAAAGTTCTCAACCTGGCATTTACGGCGGCGCAACAGATAATCGGCTGAAATCTCGATCTGCCGGTAAAGCGGACGCAGCACCGGCTCGACCACCGAGGTGGGGTCGATGAGCGTGTCCTCCAACACGGCGTCAGTCAGCGAGGCGTCGATGCCCATCTGGCTGCTGATGGCCCCGCGCAAATGCTCCATGCCCATCGGGTGTTCACGGTAAAATACAAGACCGCCATCCTGAAAGGCGGCGAGCGACGTGACCTGCGCGTAAACGAACAGCGCCACCGCATTGCCGCCGGCCTGAACGAACGCAGGCGATGCCGTGAAACCGCTCATCGCGGCGGCGGCCGCAACCTGGATCGAACAGGCTGTCGGCCGGTGCCCCTCCGGCAACAGCCGCGCCGCCCAGGCCGCTTGGAACTCAGGCAGGCCGGCGACAAGCCGAGGCATGTCGGGCGCGGTCTGACGCGAAACCCGGCGGAAGGCCGTGGCGTGATCCGCCGCCTCTTCGCCGTTGCCGCCCGCCGCATGCCGCAGGAAATGGAGCGGCGAGTTGATGGCCAAGGCTGCGCGAGGAGCCCGGAAGGGGCTGGGAAGTGTCCAGACCGGAACGTCGCACGCGCCGGCGGACGCCGGCAGACGGTCCGGCAAATCGAGAAAACCCGCCGCCAGAAGCTCGGTCTTGCCGTTGCGCTTGCGCAGGCGCACGGCCGGCACACCCGCGCCCGTACCGGCGCCGATTTCAAGCCCCACAACATCCGTGTAGGCCTTAAATGGCGTTATGAGCGCTTTTGGAAGAGAAGCCTGTGGCATAGCGATCCGTTGTAGAGCATAAAGAGTGCCATGAGAGAAAAATGTTCAGGGGCCAGGAACGTGGGCCGCGCGGGAGGGGGCTGCGCACGGTCGCGCCGCATCCTTCCGCCGACAGAGCGGCGGCGCCGACGGCTTCGTGCGCAACCGCGACGTGTTCGCTAAGGCGCCGCGTTTTCCAGAATCCCGGGACATCTTCTCGTTTTTGCAAAATCCGTTTGCAGAAGAGAGAAAGGCGCGGCCGGTTTCCGGCGTTTCGTGGCGTGCCGTCACGCGGCGGGCGCGGCATGAATCATGCTATACTCACTAATGGAATGAAGACCGACGAAAAATCCCAGACCATCAAGATCGACATCCGGTTGCTCGGGTATGGGCGCGTTGAGGGTGTGCAGGCGCGGGGAGAGGCTGCGCCGTCTGAGCATTTTGACCGGCTTGACTACCGCTTTCTTTTCGAGCATGCGTACGACGCGATTCTGCTGGCGGACGAGCGGGGGAACGTGGTGGCGGCGAATGCCCGGGCGGATGCGTTTTTCGGATACGACACGGAAGGTCTTTCAGGCTTGCCATTGAAGGCGTTGCTGGCCGGCGTGACGCCGGCCCTGCTGGAAGAGATCCGCTCGGTCATCGCGCAGGGGCGCTACATGCGCATTCAGGCGTTCGCGGTGCACAAAGACGGCGCGTTCTCGGCGGTTGAAGCCGTGGTGATGGGCAACGGCGGCCGTGCGCCCGAACCGGTCTGTTATCTGGTGCGCGACACCCAGTCGCGCTGGGACGCCGAACAGAAACTGCTCTCGGCCTATCATGCCATGGACAACACCGATGCGGGGATCGGCATTGCCGACGTGCGCGGCGTGGTGACGTATGCCAATCGGACGATGGCCGGACTGCTCGCAGCAGGCGACGAGGCCGCTGTCGTGGGCCAGCCTTTGGAAACTTGGTTCGAGCGCCAGACCGTGCTTGAACCGATGATGGCCAGCATCCGGAACGGTGAGGGCTGGGCGGGCGAGCAGCGCCAGCTTTGCGGCGAGAAAACGCGCTGGCTGCTGGTTTCGGCGGTGCCCGACGTCAACGAGGACGACGAGTTGTGCGGCATGGTGCTCTCGGTGCGCGACATGGCGGATCGGCGGCGCGCCGAGATCGCGGAGCAGCAGGCCGAACGCAGCCGGGCCATGGCGGAGAGTCTCACTTCGGCCTGCCATGCGCTGGGACAGCCGGCCACCGTGCTGCTGACGAGCGTCGAGATGCTCAGGCTGGACGACATGCTCGACGCGGCGACGCGGCAAGAAATGATCGATCTCTGTTACAAGGCGGCGATCCAATTGCGTGAGCGTATGCAGCAGTTGGGAGCCGCCCGCTGGCGAGCGCCTGCGGCCGGGGCGCCGGGAATGTCAACGGGCTGCATCACGCACATCCCGGACAGCGAGGAGGGACAGGCATGAGACGCATCTGTAAACGCGAGGGGTTTACCCTGGCCGAGACGGTCATCGCGATGGCGCTGCTGGCCATCATCATGATGGCGGTTCTGCCGTTGGTCGACCAGATCATCTGCCGCTTCCAGATGGCGCGCGACCACTATGTGGCGGTGACGCTCTGCCAAGGACGCATCGAACGCGCGCGGTCCGAGCCGTACAGCCAGTTGGAGGCGTGGATTGAAACCGCCCTTCTCGTGGATGATTTCGGCAACCCCGCGTCGCCCGGCGGACGTTTCCGGCGCACGACCACCGTGCAGCGGAACACGCCGGCGGAAGGAATCACCCTCATGACGGTGCGCACGGATATCTGCAGTTGCTCGCGCCTGGGATGGCGCAAGGTCATGCATCCCATTCCGGACGGCGCGTTCAAGTGTCATTTTACCGCAGAACACGAGCAGATGGGCTATCTGTTCACCGAATACCAGCAAAGGAAGTGAGCATGAAGAAGGGTTTCACCTTGGTCGAAACCATGATGGCGCTCGCCGTCATGTCGCTCGCTGTGGCTGCGGCCATGGGCCTGTGGATCCTGTTCATGTACAAAACGCAGCGCGCGAACACGCAGGTCGAGCTGGACATGGATGTCCGATCAGTGATTGAGCGCTTCCGCACTGAGGTGCGCAACACGGCGCGCGAAACCATCGTCTTCTATCCGGAACAGCGCGAGCCGTATGAGGCCGTGAGCTTTGCCTTGGCCGCCGACGACGACGGCGACGGCCTGATGGATATGGATGCAGGCGGCTCAAACATCCTGTGGCGACAGACCGTGGTCTACCATGTATGGAACCACTCGCCCTACCAGATGCGGCGCACCGTTTTCCGCAACCGCAGCCCGCTTGCGAGCTACGCCGACCGCTACAACCAGGTCGCGGCGGTCGTGATGGACGGCGAGGGTGAGGGCGCCTGCCTGGCCGGGGAGCGCGCGTATACGTCGGTGATGTTCCAGAATCTGTTCACCGGCCGTCTGTGGCATGCCACCGCCCGTTTTGACGGCTATTCGCCCCGCCCGAACGTCCGCGAAAAAATCACATTCGGCAGCCTGCCGCTCGCGCCGGGCGCCCACACGGTGAACTTTAAAATCGCCGGCAAGAATCCGGACGCCCTGGCGCGCCGCCTGCGCCTGGACCAGGTCACCGCCAGCGTCTCGTCCTGGCCGGTGGAGGCCGAAGGCTGCCAGACGGCCGGGGTCAGCGCCGGACCGCTTTTCGTCGGCCAGGGCCTCAGCTCGGCGGCCTATGGCCTGACGGCGGCGACGGCGTCGAACGGCGACACGCTTTCGCTCACGCTGTTCAACGACGCGATTGAAGAACGCGTCTTTATCGGCGAAGGCCGCAACGTGAGTTTCTCGAATACCGTCGTGCGCTTCGACGCGACCAACGCGCCCGCGGGCTTCGAGCAGGGCGTGTACGTGACCAAGCTGGACGGGCAGTACGCGACCGCCTGGTGGGGCAGCGTCCAGTCGGAGATGGCCAGCGATCCCGACACCGTGGGGCGCGACCATTCGGGATCTGCGGATTACCTGTTTAGGCCGCCCACCAACCTTGTCCTGCGTATCCCGGTGCTGGGCTCCTACGTGCGCGCCGACGGCTATGGCCCCGTTTTCCGCATGTATAAGTCGTTCTATAACGGCGGGCTTGCTATCTATGACCCCGCCTATGCGGTGACGACCAATTATGCCTCGCCGTCCATCGAGGACGGTACGCCGTTGGTGCGCTTGGCCTTCTATCAAAACGGCGTGAAGAAAGCCAGTTGGGCCGCCTGCACAGAGGGCGGCGTGGATCTGCGACCGGACGGTCCGCAGCACCGGGTTTTTGCCGGGCAAGGCTTCCTCTTCTCCTGCCGGATGGAGCCGGGCACGCCCGGCAGCGACGGTATCCGCGCCTTTGATGTCACGTCGGTCCCCGGCAAGGAGTGGGTGTGCTGGGTCTTGCCGGGCGGCACCGCCGAGATGGCGATGCAGCATGACTGGTCCGGGCTGAGTTATGAGCCGCTCTACCGGAAAATCATGTTGACCAACAAATTGATCATGCCCGGCTTGGTCTGCATGACCGTCAACTTTGCCGATGCGGGCGAATACTGTTCGCACGTCTTCGACACGCGCAGCCAAACCGGAGCGCCCAAGAAAATCGCTTGGGAGGTCGATGCGCCCGCAAATAGTTCCTTCAAGTTGTACGCGCGCGGCGGCAATGCGCTGACGCTGGACGGATTCGGAATTGAAGACGCGGCCGCATGGCAGGATCTGGGCGAGGCCTCCAACGGCGGCGGTTTTGCCGGGAACACGGGGCGGTATGTCCAGTTCCGGTGCCTCTACACCGCACAGCCGGCCAGCGCATATCCGGCCGCAGGCAGCGGCGTGGGCCTCGCGGGGCCTTACCGCAGCAATACCCCGCGTCTGCGGCGCGTGCTGATCACCTGGGCCGGCGAAGAGAAGTATGTCGATGTCTCGGCCACGGTCCTGAAGGGGCCGGACTGCGGGATCTTCACCGTGGATGTGGATGGACGCGAGTTGGTGCAGGGTGTTACGATGGAGATCGAGATCTTCAAGGATGTGCGCACCCAGACGAGCAAACGCGAACGGCTGCGCTCGGCCATGACGGCCGAGGTCGAGCCGCGCAACAGTGGCAAGTAGAAGGGAGGGAGACGCGCATGAAAAAGAACAGAGAGAATAAAGGTTCGGCGCTGCTGATCGTGCTGGGAATCATCACGGTGGTCACCATCACGGCTGGCGCGATGAGCTTCACGGCGACGCAGCAGATGCGTTCGGCGCAGATCACGCGCGATATGCTTAAGGCGCGGCTGATCGCGGAGTCGGGGTTGAATAAGGCCTATAATTCGGTCAAGACCGATTTTACGCGGATCAGCAGTTGCTCGGAAAAAGGCGATCTGGGCGGCGGCACCTTTACGGTGCACGCGGTGACGGCTTTGGGCGGCAATCCGAATCGCGCGCAACTGGTGTCGGAAGGCCTTTGCGGGCTCGGCCGGGCCGTCGTGTCGGCGGATCTGGAAAACATCCCTGTCAAGACCGGCGACGACGACGCCAGCGATGATTTTTTCCCGATGTTTTATGACCTGCTGGTCGGCGGGGATCTCCTGCTGAACGGCAATATCCGCGCACTGTTCGACGCCATCTTCTCAAACGGGACGCTCACGGTCGGAGGGAGTTCTTTCCTCGGAGCCACCAAGCTGTCCAGCGCGAAAAAAGTCGTGATCAAGAATCCCAAAAAGGTCTCGGGGCCTTACACGACCGAAGAGAACTGCCCGCCGCAGGCGATTTCGCCCGAGGCGTTGACGGCGGCCATCGACGCGTTCAAGGCGTACGCGCAGGCGAATGACGCGGTGTATGCCTCCGGCGCCGACATTCCGGTTGCCCCGCCCGGCGGGGTCGCGTACTGCACGGGCGACGCCTCGGCGTGGAGCGGCCAGGGCACGGGGTGTTTCATCTTTGAGGGCGAGGTTTCGTTTCAGGGCAGCGGCATTGATGTGCAGTCGGTAGACGGCTATCCGGCGCTGATCGTGCTGAGTGCGTCTGAGGTCAAGCTCAACGCGGACGCGGTAGTCCACGGCGCGATCATCATGCCGAACGCGAGCTTCAAGGTCAACGGCCACGCCGAGATCCATGGCGCGATCCTGGTCGGCCAGGGCATGGGCGGCAACGGCACGGCCGATCTGTATCCGGGGGATGCCGGCCAAGGCTTTAATCTGCCGCCGCAGCAAACCATCACGGACAATGTCGTGATTACTGCATGGCATTAACAGAGAACGGGCGGGGGACAATGAAGGCCTACACGAAACTACCGGAGCGGGACGCGGTGTTGCTGGTGAGGGCCTTGGGGTTATTGGTCAATCAGGCGGGCGTTTACGGGCCTGCCCACAAGGTGACCCAGAGCGCCGCGATCAGCGTCTTTGCTGAGCTGGAAGCGAGTGTCCAGCGCTACGGCGCGATCGAGATCGCGCTGAAAGACAACCGGGTGCTGCTGAACGGCTCGCTGGACGGGCTGGACGCCGCATCCGTGAAGAATCTTGTCGACCGCATGGTGCTGCACAAGATCGGCGGCCTGCTTTTTCTGCCGCCGCTCAACCGCGACGAGTTTCTCATCTGTATCACCCTGTTCGGGACGCCGCCCGCGACGTTGGCGGCGCAGGGCGGTTTCGAGGCCGCGCTGAAACAGGCCGGCCTGCGCAGCGTGCAGGTCGTGGCCGTGGCCTATCAGCGCGTGAACGAGGCGGAAGCGCCGCCGACGTCGTTCTCCGGCGAGCCGCGGTCTGAGCCCATCACGTCTGCCGGACTTGAAGATTTGGCCGCTGCCTGGGCGCGTGATTTCGTTCCGCAGGACGCCGCGCCGGAGGAGCCGGAGACTCCGAAAGAATCCGCGCAACAGGACCGTGCCGCGCAATTGGCCTCGCTGCTGCGCGAGACCGCCGCCATGCTGGAGCGCGACGGCGCCTTGACCGATGCACAGCAGCAGCAGCGGGTGCTGGAGGCGGTCACCCGCATCCGCGACGCGCTGGCGACTTCAACCCGGGAGTCAGAACGCCATATCGCGGCTTTGGCGGATCAGGTCGACGCCGACCGCCAGACCATCGCCAGCATCGAATCTGCCGCGCGCCGGCGCGGCCTCGGCATCCGGCTGACGCGCGCCGAATTGATCGAGCGCTACGCCGAACTCAACCAGGAGATCGTGCAGCCGCTGACCGTCTCGACCGGGGTGATCGACATGCTCGGGTCCGGCAAGGCGGGGCCGCTCACCCCTTCGCAGCACGACATGCTGCGCCTAGCCTCGGAGAGCGTCGAGCGCGTCAACCAGCTCGTGGCCTACATGCGCCGCATCGCCGGCCTGCCCGACAGCTTGACGCCGGACACGGCGATCATCGCTGACTCCTACCGGTAAGGAGTGAAAGACGGGGCTTTCTTGCGGAAGGCCCCCTCCTTTTCCGAACAAAAGAAGGAAGGATCCCCTTGCGGAGGACCCTTCCTCTGCATGCGTCAGGCACGCGCATGCTCAGGCATGGAACGAGAGGTCTCAGTTGGGCAGCACGTGGCCGTCGGAAGAGCCGAGTGAACATGACGCGCGCGTTCCTCCATCCGTCGGCAGCGTATAGGTGCCGCCCGCCTTGCAGAGCGGCGTGACTTTGAGGAAGCCGGCCGCGCCGTCACCCACCAGATCTGTCAAGGCGCCGACCGTCGCCCCCGCCAGCTTGGCCTGCT
The DNA here is from genome assembly GCA_002071025.1 of Verrucomicrobia bacterium ADurb.Bin070. Classification (GTDB taxonomy): domain Bacteria; phylum Verrucomicrobiota; class Kiritimatiellia; order RFP12; family UBA1067; genus DUPH01. The sequence continues at coordinate 27,497 of MWEJ01000014.1, forward strand.
CGTAGGCCGCTTCGATCTGCTTGAGGTTCGAGATGCAGGCGTTCTTCTGCGACTCTTTGCGGGACTTGACGAAGTTCGGAATCGCGATGGCGGCCAAGATGCCGATGATCGCGACCACAATCATAATCTCAACCAGCGTGAAACCTTGACGGTTCTTTTTCATGAGGTGTTCCTTCATTTTTTCAGTTGGAGGGTCAACCGGCATCCTGTCGGTTTACGAGTATCCTTAAGCATGACGTGTGCCAAGACAGCCGGAAGTTAGGAGTTAGGAGTTAGGAATTAGGAATTAGGAATTAGGATTTAGGAGTTGGAGGGTGGGCGGGAGAAGGGAGAAGGGAGGAAGGAGGAGGGAGGAAGGAGAAAGGAGGAACGGGGCGTATTTTGGCGCCGTGCTTTTACACTCGCCGTTGCGAGCCACTGTGTGGTCGCAACAAGGACAGAAACGCGAACGCCCAACGCCAACAAACCAATGAACTAACCTAACGCGGGCCACGCCCGCAACCCAAAATTCTCACCACGAAGTCACGAAGGACACGAAGAAGGAGCGAGTCATTAAAAAATTTCGTGTTCTTCGTGCCTTCGTGGTGATAAAACTTGTTATTTATTGCTGTTGTTGGTTTGTAAGGCACTAACTCCCCCTCCCAGCCCTTGCCCGTCTTTTTCTCAAAAATGATAGCGGTTTTGCAAAAACGACAAGAACTCTTAGTTCTCGGAGGGCGTCGGCTCGTCGGAAAGCTTGCGGTAGAGGGTCGCCAGGCTCACCTGAAGCGTCTGCGCGGCTTTCTCCTTGTCGCCGTGGGTGGAGGCGAGGATCTGTTCCAGGTACTCTTTCTCTTTGGCTTTGAGGAAGCCTTTGAGCGAGGTGTTGCCCTGGGCGGACGGCGAAGCGGAACGCTGCGCCTTGCTCTCGCTGGCGCGGGCGATGATGCGAGGCGGCAGCAGGTCCGGCGTGATGGTGTCGGTCTGAAGGAAGGTGACGGCGTGCTTGATGGCGTTCTCCAGCTCGCGCACGTTGCCGGGCCAGGCATAGGCCACGAGCAGGTCGGCGGCCTCTTGGGAGAGCGCGGGATGGGCTTTCGTGCCGGCGCTTTCGGAGCGGATGAAATGACGCGCGAGCGGCAGGATGTCCTCGGGCCGGTCGCGCAGGGCCGGGATGTCCAGCGTGATGACCGCGAAACGGTAGTAGAGGTCGGCGCGGAAGGTGCCCTGCGCGACGAGCTGTTCCAGATTGGAGTTGCTGGCCGCGATCACGCGCACGTCGACCGGGATGCTCTTGTTGCCGCCGACGCGCCGGATCTCTTTCTCCTGCAGGACGCGCAGCAGCTTGCCCTGCAGCAGCAGGGGCAGCGAGGAGATCTCGTCGAGGAAAAGCGTGCCGCCGTTGGCGGTTTCGAAGAGCCCCTCTTTATCGACGACCGCCCCGGTGAAGGCACCTTTGACATGGCCGAACATTTCCGACTCGAGCAGGTTTTCGGGCAGGGCGGCGCAGTTCACCGCCACCCAGGGCTTCTCCTTGCGCGGGCTGGTGTTGTGGATCGTGCGGGCAATGACCTCTTTGCCGGTGCCGCTTTCGCCGTTGATCAGCACGGTGGCGGCGGTGGGCCCGACGCGCTGGATCATCTCGCAGACCTGCAGCATGGTACTGTTGGTGGCGATGAGGTTCTCGAACTGGTAACGCAGCGGGGCGTTGGGGTCGGTCACGGCGGCGGCGGCGGCATTCTTCGACGATTCAATGGCGCGCTTGACGGTGTCGAGCATTTCATCGACTTTGAACGGCTTCGAAAGATAGTCAAAGGCCCCGTTTTTCAGGGCTTCGATGGCGGTTTCAACCGAGGCGTAGGCCGTGAGCAGGATCACGGGGAGTTCGGGCTGG
>MWEJ01000015.1 GCA_002071025.1 Verrucomicrobia bacterium ADurb.Bin070
CTATCAGGATATGACCTTCCGCGTCCAGCGCAATCACGCCCTGCAGAATTACAACCGGCTGTTTGACATCGCCGCGCGCTATGTCTATCTCGCTGCCAAGGCCTACGACTATGAGACGAGCCTGCTCCCGGATGACCCGGGGTCGCCGTCCGCGTTTTACAGCCTGATCAATCAAGCCCGTACCCTCGGTCTGATCGACGACGCGGGAGCGCCCCATCTCGGCGACGGACTGGCCGGTGTCTTGGCGCATCTCGAGATGAATTACAGTGCGCTTGAGAACCAGCTCGGGCTGACCAATCCGCAGCTCGAGACCGGCAAGCTCTCGCTGCGCGCCGAAAAATACCGCATCTTTCCGGACGGTTACGAGCCTTCGGGAGACTCCTCCGGCTGGAGCGGTCTCGCGGATGCCGGCGAGAACTGGAAAGATGTGCTGCGGCGCGCCCGTGTGGATAACCTCTGGGATGTGCCGGAGTATCGGTTTATGGCGCGTCCGTTCGCGGACGGCACGGGGGAAGACGGTTCGCAGGCGCTTGAGCCTGGCCTTGTTTTGCGCTTCTCCACCCAAATCTATGCCGGTAAGAATGTGTTCGGCCATCCGCTGGCGGGCGGCGATCATGCGTATGATCCCTCGGTTTACGCCAACCGCATCCGCAAGGTCGGAGTCTGGTTCTCGAACTATCAGTCCTCGGATGTGCTCAACGATCTCGCCGTCGCACCGCGCGTGTACCTGATCCCGACGGGCGTGGATGTGATGCGCGTTCCGAATGCCGTTTCGCCGAATCAGATCCGGCTCTGGAACGTCCTGGATCAAGCCATCCCGATCCCGATTTCAGGGATCGACGCGAAACTTCCCTATTCCAGCTTCGTCCCGCTGCTGGACTCGCTCGACGGCCGTATCGGTTTGCAGCGCCGTTTCTCCAGCTTCCGTGCCTATCACGATGCGGGCGACGCGGTTAACAGCGATGAGCTGGTCACCGATTTCCGTCTGGTCGGGCGCTCTGTCTGGAACACGGGCTGGGTGCTCATCGTGCCGGGAAGAATGCTCAATGCAGATCCGGACGAAGGGCTTAATCGCTTCATAGAACAAGTCACGGATATTAAACTGGTCTTCGAGACCTACGGCTTTTCCGGCAACTGAGAAAGGAACCTGTCATGAAAACCCTTCTCACGACAACTGGCATCCGGCAGACAACGAACGTCGAGTGTCGCGGGCGTGCACGGCGGTCTGCGCCGCGCGCGTTCGCGGCACTCACAGCATGGCTCCTGCTGACGATCAACCTCCACGCGTCCCAGATCAGCGAGCCGGCGACCCTCTTTTACGGCAAAGTCGTGGGAACCGCCGATGTGCAGCCGTGCCTGATCACCGAGGGTCGGCTGACCTGGGTCATCCGGCGTTCGGACGGCGTTGACGTGACACTCAAAGCCTCGCTCTTCGCCTACCACAACGGCCTCTATTCGTATCGGCTGGACGTGCCGCATGCGGCAATGGGGTTGGGGCTCACCGCCGGCAGCGAGAGCGTCCCCCTGTCACTGTATGAGCAGACGCACCGGCACCAGAGCGTGACGCTCGACGGCGAACCGGTGACCTTGTTGGGCCCCGCCGGAGCGGTCTTCACGTCCGCGCAGCTCTTGCGGTCGGCGACGTACCGTCTGGATCTCGGTGTCGACCGCCGGTCGGCCGATTCAGACGGTGACGGTCTGCCGGACTGGTGGGAGGACCGTTACGGGCTGGACAAACAGGCGCACGACGCCGACCAGTGTTTCGGGACAGGCGGACTGACGGCTGCCGAAGCGTACCTGCAAGGGTTGGATCCCACCGCAGACCATACCCTTCCGGTTTTGAAGACCTGCGAGACGGTCGTCTATGCAGGCGGTTGTACGGCGTTCTTGCTGGATGCCGCCGATCTCGACACGGCACCTTCCAACCTTCTCTACACGGTGACCGCGTTGCCCTACGGCGGAAGTTGTATTTTGGACGCCGAAGGCGGGCAACAGACGCTTGCTGTCGGTGCCACGTTCACGCAGGCCGACGTGTTGCAGGCCCGGCTCCTGTATGCGCACGCCCCGGAAGTCAGCGACCCGGGCGTCCTCGGGCTCGCGCTCGGCGACGGCCAGCATGCGCCGACAGCCTGCGAGGTGCGGCTGTTGCTTTATGAGCCGGCATTGAGCGAGCAATCCCTGCGCAGCGACCTGTACCAGTACGCGAACGCCGGGTTCGTGGTGGCTGAAGGGGATGCCGTCAACGTGTCGCATTCGGCGTTGGCATACGCATTGGCGGGAGCCGACCCGACCGGCGGACAGGCCGATGATGTGCTCTACTGCAGCGCGGAGGCGCAGTGTGCGGCAGGCGGGCCCGGCGCCGACCGGTTTGTGGTGACGGCTTTTGACGGGAACGCCCTTGAATTGACCGATTTTTCCGTTGCGGAGGGGGATGTGCTTGACCTTTCGGGCGTGCCGGTTGCGGACGGTATTCCGCTGCTCAGTGCGTTTTCTTTGGCCGTGTCGGATGGTGTTTACACGATCGCATACGCGGGCGGGTCGGTCGCTGTGGGGACGCTTGAACCTGCGCAGGCCGATCTCTCCGACCTCGTGTGCTTGGGTCGTGTGCGGGTGCCCGACGGTGTCGTTCTGGAGGCCCGGGTGAGCGTGGCCGCGACGACGCCCTACGCTTACCGCAACGGCCCCGCCAACGGCTGTTTCACCGTGACGCGCGCGGGGAATCTGGCTCCGGATCTCTTGGTGGGCCTGCAAATAACCGGTTCTGCGGTGAATGGTGCCGACTACGCCTACATCCCGAATGCCGTGAGAATCCCGTCCGGCGTGTCGTCGCTGGACATCGCCGTGTCACCCTATGTGGTGGGCGGAGTCTTGGAGAAGGTGGTGGCGCTGTCGCTGCAATCTGGGACAGGGTACCGGTTGGGCGCGGCGACGCAGGCTTCCGTGACGATCGTGTCGCTCAAACCCTGCGTGTATGTGGACGCCTTTGAACCGCTGGCCGTGGTTGAGAGCGGCGAGCCCGGATCGTTCATCCTCTGGCGCGACGGTGTGACGGACACATCGTTGATTGTCAAACTTGTTTCAGGCGGAACGGCCGTCAAGAACGTGGATTATGTGGCTCTCGTTAACGCATTGACGCTGTCGGCGGGCGAAAGCGAACGGTTGGTCACCGTGACACCGCTCGCGGGTGCAACCTTCCCGGGCGGTGCTAAAAAAGTGACGCTCGGTGTTGCGCCCAGCACCACCGGCAGTTATCTCACGGGGACGGCGCTGCCTGCCGAAGTGACGCTCGTGCAGCGGTATGACACGTTCAGTGCGTGGCTGGCGCGCCAGGCCGAGAGCGGTGCGCAGCCTGCCGGCCTGGACGGCGCGACCGACGATGGATTGTTCCGTGTGTATGCATTCGGCGGGAATCCGGACGGAAGCGAGACCGAAGGGATGCCGCGGCCGTTGCTGCAGGACGGGCAGTTGGTTGTGAAGGTGAGGCAACCGCTGTGGCTTTCGGATGTCACGTACACCGTCAGCGGCTTCACCGATTTGTCCGCGCCGGCAGCCTCGGCCGCAGACTGGGTTGAGGTGGAGGCGCCGGAGGGTGAGCCGAGCGGGGCAGAGTGGCACTATTACCGTCTCAACGGTTCCGGACGGCAAGGGTTCATCTCGGTGAAAGCGAAAACCTTACAGCCTTGATTCAGGAACGCCGTTTGTCGGACGGGAGGGGTTAGGGTGTACGAAATCCAAGCAGTTTATGAATAAAGGTGTTCCAGTGAAGAATGTGGTGAAGCATGGGGTGATCGCTGTGTGGGCAGCGTGCATCGTGGGCGTGTGGGTGGCGGGGTGTAAGCCGGCGACCGGGCAACGAGATGGCATAGGTTCACCCGTGCTGGCCGAGGTCGGCGGGCGCGTGATCACGCGGGCTGATTTCGAAAGGGAGGCCGCGCGCCGCCGCGCGTCCGGCGATCCGGTCGGATCGGTCAAAGAGCTGCTGGACCAAATGATCGAACGCGAGGCGATGCTGGTCAAGGCCGAGGCCTCCGGCATTGCGCAGAGCGACGCCTTCCGGCGCGAGACGGAAGGCCGCCTGCTCTCGCAGTGGGTTGCGTCGACGCTCGCCAAGGAGCGGGACGGCGTGACGGTGACGGAGGATGAGTTGCAACGCGCGTATGAAGCGCGCAGAGAGTCGGCCTTTACGTCAGCCGCGTTGACGCGCTTGGCCATCCTGTATCGGAAGGTTTCCGGCGGCAACCGTGATCAGGCGGTGGAGGCGGTTGAGAAAAATCTGCGCGAGGGTGTCGCGATGTTCGAGAAGGACCGCCAGGCGGCCACCAACCAGGGCCGGTTGCCGGGCTTCGGGAAGATGGCTGCCGATTATTCCGAAGATACCGTCACGCGGTACCGGGGCGGGGATTTGGGCTGGTTGAATCTGGATCACGGCGAACATCCGCGTGTGCCCGGCGCGGTGCTCGCGGTGGGCGCGAAACTGGAGCAGGGCGCCGTGAGCCAGCCGATCCGGGCCGGCGACGGTGTGTATGTGGTGATGAAAGACGGCGAGCGGGCGGCGAAGCAGATGCCCTTCCGGGAGGCGGTGCCGCTGCTGCGCCGCAGACTCCTGCGCGAGAAACAGCGTGCGGCTGAAGAACGGTTCAAGGCTGAAGTGCTGGGCGCGGTGCCGGTAAAGGTGCATGCGGATGCGGCTGAGGGGTTGAGCCTGCCTCAGCCGGGCGGGAAACCGGTGACGTCTCCCGGGGAGTCGCTGCCGGCCATGCCGATGCGTTGACTGACAGGGGATGGACGCGATGCTCCGGGTCGAGGCCTCGGGACGCATCCTAAGGGAGAGTGGTATGAAAACGACACAGACGGTTTGTCGATGGATCGGTGTGCTCTGCCTGTTCGCCGGAGTGGCGTGGGGCGGAACGGTGACCGTCACGCCGAGTTCGAAAACCTATCTGCAAACCGAATTGACGGTCGGCACGCCGGTCTCTTTGCCGATTACCTTGCAAGGATGGGGAGCCACCAATCTGACGGTGTCGGCCTCTGGCGGCGGGACCGTCTTCTCGTCGGTGGTGACCCCTTTGGGTGCCATGCCGCAAACGACGGAGCGCACGCTCTATCTGTACCCGCTGGGGGGCGCCGGCAGCACGACGGTGACGGTCACGGTGACTGCAAGCGGCTTAGATCCGGTTTCCACCTCGGTGTCGCTCACCGTGACGCCGATCCCGCTGTTGAACGGGCTCCAGGCCACGGCCACGTTTAATGAAGACACCGTCTATTCGGACGCCTTTTCCGTGACCTACTGGGGGAGTTCAAGCGCGCTCACGTGGACGGCCTCTATCCAGACCGGGGGCGACGTGCTTCAGAGTGCCGTGATCAGCGGAGCCGGGTTGAGCCGCACCCTGACGATCACGCCAAAGAGCAACAAGAACGGAACGGCCAGCGTGTATGTGAGTGTCGCGGACGGCGCTCACACCGCTTCTCAGACGGTGGATGTGACCGTTACGGCGATCCCCGACGCCCCTCAGGTCGCGGGCTTGTCGGCGACCATGAATCTGCAAGAGGATGTTTCGACACAGCTTGTTTTTACCGTCACAGACTTGGATGACGGCGATTCTGGTCCGATATCTTCGACGGCGGCTGTGGCCGGAGGCGCCACGTCCTTGTTTGCCACGGTTTCAATCGAGGCGACGACCCTGCACCTAGTACCCCACGACGACGCATACGGCTGGTGTACCGTCCGCGTGGTCACAGCGAACAGTTTCCTGGCGACGACGAATTCAATCCGGGTGAACGTGCGGCCCGTGGCGGATGTGCCGGTTATCTCTTCCTGGCTGACGGGGCCGCTGGAGTTGGACGTGGGCGGGTTAAAGATCGCGTCGCTGTTCCCTTCGGTGTCCGTGACCGACGACGATCACGAGGCTTATCGCAACGGTACCAGCAACGAGTATTTAAAGGCCACGGTGGCGATCGATAACCAGACTCTGCTGTTTGCTTCCGGAACAGGTACGTCAACGACCAACCTGTCGGCAGGCTCGGTGCCCGCTGCGGTGACGGCGTGGTTGCGCAGTCTTTCACTGTATCCACCCGAGTCGACCTACGCGCCGGTCGGCACCGCCATCACCAACACGCTGTCGCTCCGTGTATACGGATTCGGGTCGAACGACATGCTGAGTGTGACCAGCACCGTGCCGGTGATCCTGACGAACCGCAACCACCCGCCCACCTTTATCCCCAGTGTCAATCCGAGCACGATGCAGGAAGGGCAAACCCTCACGCCGTTCGAGATCAGCAATGTCAACGACCTGGACGCGATTCATACGGCGTTCACCCTCGTGCTGTCTGTCAGGCCTGAAGATGCCGCGCTGGCTGTTCTCAGCACGCCAGGGAGCCTTTACGGCAATGCATCCGAACTGAACACGCAATTGCGCAATGTCGGCATAACGGCCATGAGCGGCGTCTTGACGACGCCGTCTACCAATATCACGGTCCGCTATGTGCTATCTGATTCGATCGACAGCGTGACAAACGAGGTGACGCTAGCCATCAACCAGGCGGCCACTGCGCCGGTGATCAACGGCATCGATGAACTGACCGCCTACTATACGGTCAGTGACATCGAAACCGTGATTCCGTTTCCGACTGTCATCACCTATGACGTTGACCAAGGCGGGCAACAGATGTTGCGTGCCGACTTTTCCGTTTCGGCCCCCTCCTTGGGCGCGCTAACCGTAGACGGTGCCGCCACCTCGTCTTTTTCCTTGCAGTCCCAAACCGCCTTGCAGACGCTGTTACGCAGCCTGAGGTTTGAGCCTGTGCCCGGTGCGCTTGCGATCGGTTCGAGCGCGGAAGTCGTGCTTGTTCTGACCGTGACGGATGCAACCGGCCTTGCAACGGTCAATAGCCTGACACGCGTGTTCATTACGGCGGTCAACAAGCCGCCGCGTGTCACGGTGCCGCTCATGCAGCCGCTGCTGCTGCCGCCGGATGCCGAAGCGCGGCCGTTTGCCGGCATTCTCGTCACCAATGACGACACCCATGCGGTGACGATGACGCTCACGTTGGACGATGACGCCAAGGGGACGTTGGGCAACTTGGGCGGATTCTCGCACACGGGAGGCGAGTACACAATGTCCGGCACGCTCGACGCCATCAACGCGTCGTTGACCAACATGATCTACACGCTCAATCCGCTCTATGTGTTTCCTCCGGACAATCCGGGCGGGACGCTCTTTACGCTGACGGTCGAAGATTATCAGGTCAAACTGGGCCAGGCGCAGCTCTGGGTGCAAATTCAGAGCGCGCCGCGGAATCATCTGGTCACGCGCACGGCGAATGACGGCGCTCCGGGTTCGCTGCTGTTTGCCGTGGCGCATGCGGGTAACAATGATGTGATCACTTTTGCCCTGCCTGAATATCCAGCGGTCATTCGCGTGCCGGCCGCATTCGGGCCTATGGTCTTGGCTGCCTCGTTGACCCTCAAAGGCCCTGGAGCCGATCTGCTGACGATCTCCGGGGACAGCGACGGCGACGGGGATGCAGACACCCAGCTCTTTGTGGTGCAGGCGCATGCCGTCTTCGAAGGGTTGACGCTCGCGCGGGGAACGGCCGCTTTCGGCGGGGCGGTCTCGGTGGCGCAGTCGGGGTCGTTTGTGTTAAGGGCCTGCGCGATTGTGGACTGCGAAGCTGCGGAGTATGGCGGCGCGATCGACGTGGAAGGTTCTTTGCGCGTCGAGAAATGCTATTTCGCCGGGAACCGCGTGGCCGCGATGTCGGGCGGCGGCGGCGGCGCGATCTCGTTCTATTCGCCGCATGATTCCGTTATCGCCAATACGACGTTCGCAAGTAACCGTGTCGTGGATGCGGGCGGCTATGGCGGCGGCGCCGTGTATGTGGAACGCCTGAACGACGCTTCCATGAATCTGTCCGTGACGCACTGCACGTTTGCCGGCAATGCGGATGCCTCCGGCCACGCCAGTGCGGTCTTTGTCGTTGGGGGCAACTCGTTTGCCACGCTCAAAAACACGGTGCTTTCTGACTACAGCGAGGCGGACAGCGCGCGCAATATCGATGTGACCGGCGACGGCTGGATCGTGTCGGAGGGTGGCAATGTGTGCGACGATTCCACGCGCACCGCCCTCATGCAGGGCGGAGGGCTTTCGGTCTACCTGCTCACGCATGTGTCGGATCAGACGGATGTGGAGCCGGGACTGGGCGCCTTGTCGCAGGAGAGCGGCGACTCGACGCCCTTCTTCCCGCTGCAAATCAACAGCCCTGCGTTAGGTCGCGCGCAAAGCTCTGACATGGCGGTCGATCAGCGGGAGCGCATGCGGAGAACCGTGCCGAGCGATGCCGGCGCCGTGCAGCATGACGCGGCCGAGCGTGTCGCTATCACGGAAATTCAGGTGTCAGTCGGCGCCGGCGAGAGCGATCCTTTCATCGAGGTGTATGTGCCCCGCGACGGCTTCGAGACGGATCTCTCGGGCTTCACCCTGTATGTCAACGGCGTGGCGGCGCACACATTCGGCCAAGGCGACCTCGCGCTCACAAACAGCGTCTACCCGACGCTCGTTCCGGCAACCGACATACCGGCCTCCTATCGGCTGCGCCCGGGCTGCGGGGTGGTGGTGGTGTTCCCCCAAGGCGCTGTTGCCGACTTCGACGGGTTCTCGCCGTTGAACCCCACGCCGGTTGTTCGGGGCTCGCAGGTGTCGGACGCGGCCGCCTTCGCTCAGCTTCTCTCGCCTTACGGCCAGGGCACGGTCATGATTGCCCGGTCCGCCGCTGCCTCACCGATCGTGGGACATGCGTTCCAGACGGTTTTCATCGACCCTGAGGCCGTCTCTGGCACCAGCCGGCTTGATACCGCGCAGAACGCGATCGCACTGGCACCTCAGGGCCGCGGGTTTGCGTTTCTGCCGCACAGCTCTGTCAGTGCCGAGATGCTGCGCGGATGGCGGGGACGGCCCGTCGTGACCGCTTCAGCCATCTTGCTGCAGTCGCCGGGCGCGACCGTCGACGGCATCCCCTTTGGCGTATTGAACGCGACGCCGGTTGCTGTCGATGACGCCGTCACGGTGACGGAAGACGAGATCGGTTCTTTCTTCGTCCTCGAGAACGATCTGGATGCGGACAATGACCCGATCATACTTGTCGACGTCAGCACAGGCCCCGGTCCTGATGCGGGCGATGCGGCGGCGGCCATCTCCAGCCTCGGAGCGGATGTGACGGTCGCTCCCGCCGCGACCCCGTTCCGCGGAACGCATCTCATCTACGATCCGCGCCAGGTCGCCGTCCTGCAGGCATTGCCGGTGGGCGTGGAAATTCTCGACACCTTCTGTTACGAGATCATCGACATGGGGGCTGCCCGTGTTGACGGCATTCCCGGCGGAACGATCAGTAACACCTGGATCACAGCCGTCAACCATCGCCTTCAAACAGGAGCGTCGGTGGTTCTTTCGGAGGCTTCCGTCCCAGCCTACAACGGCACGTTCACGGTCGTCGTGATCGATGAGGACCGCTTTGCCATTCCCGTTCCGTTCGCGGGAGTGCCGGACGAGCCGGGAGCCTGGCAGACGGACGGGCCGCGTGTTCCCAGCGCACGGAGCGAGGCTGTCGTGACCGTCAAAGTCACCGGTGTCAACGATGCCCCGGTCGTCACGGGCGATGTGTTCACGAATGTGCTGGAGGGGACTTCAGTTCGCATCATGTCGCGGCCGGAACTGGCTGGCGCCGTGTTGAGCCTGTCGGGCGACCCTGTGCCTGTGCCGTTGCCTCATCCCGAGAACCTCATCGCGAATGATACAGACCCTGACAGCGACGATACGTGGCAAACGTTGCGTGTGGTCGGCGTGTTTGGCAGTGTCAACGCGATCACGGATTATGCGGGAACCCCGGGATCGGCACCTGTTGCCGTCACAGCGCCCGCGCATGGCCTGACATCCGGCACGCGCATTTTGATTGCGAATTACGGCGGCCATCCCTCTTACAACGGTTACCATACGGTCACGGTTCTGGATGAAAACACGTTGACGCTGCCGATCCTCTTTGCAGGCAATGACGCAGCGAAAGGTGTGTGGGTGATTCTGGACGAGGATAACCGTTATCATGCGTTCACCGATGCCGGTGCAACGGCAATGCTGACGCTACGGGCGGATCCGCGCGAAGACCATGTGATTTACGACACGGCGGGCTCCTCGTTCCTGGAGGGTTTGGCTGAAGGTGAGCTGTTCACGGACCGGTTTTATCAAGCGGTTGAAGACCGGCACGGCGCGATCGGCATCGGCCCGCTGGATGTTGTCGTGTGCGGTGTCAATGATCGGCCGGTGGTGCTGCCCGACCCGGTCGGGCTTGACGTTCTGGAGCCGCTCATCACGCCGGCCACGCCGTTGGCTGCGGTGTTGGCCGATGGTTTGGATCTCTTGTACAGCCTGCCGCCGGTTTCGGGTATGAGCGGCCGTGTCGATGTTCAGGCGCTTGATCTGAGCGGGACGCTGCAGGGCATGCTGGTCGTGCCGGATCTCTGGGTGACCGATGAAGACACGCCGATCCTGCTTGCCGCAAGCGATCTGCTGACCAATGATTCGGATATTGACCGGCTTGATCAGCTCGTGGTCGCCGAGGTCGGTCCCTTCAGCCGGATGGGTGCCGCGCTGGCGTTAGCCGGCGGCCTGATCACGTACGACCCCTCGGCAGGTGCGGCGCTCCAGGCCCTCTCGCGCGAGGAGCAGGCCATCGACACATTCGAGGCGGTGGTCACTGATCATAGGACTGGGGGCACGGTGACATCGCTGGTGGCCGTGCTGGTCGTCGGGCGGAATGACACGCCGGTTGCGCGGCCGGACAGCATCGCGCTCACCGAAGACGAGGCGGTTGTGTTTAATCCTATCCTGCACCCGGCGGCGACGCCCGCCCTGCATGATAGCGATATCGATCGGGATGGGCATCAACCTGACGATCTGCTGACGCTGATCGCGTCTTCAAACATGACAACCGCAGGCGAGGCGCGCGTTGATCTCCTGCCGCTTGAGGCGCGATATGACGCCACCGTCTCCGAGCTTCTGAACCAGCTCGCCGACTGGCAGTCCTATACCGACACGTTCGACTACACGCTGACGGACAACAGCTTCCTGTTCGTCGTGGAGGATGCGTTCTATGTGCCTTCCAACACGGTGGGGCGTGTGCTCGATGTCCTGGCGAATGACCGCGACCTCACGCCCATGCCGACGCCGCTGACGATTGTCGAGGCCGGGCCGACGCTCAACGGCGGAACGGTGAGCATTGCCGAGGGCGGGCAATACTTGATCTATGATTCGCCGATCGGGGCCGTCGGGGATGACTCGTTCCGGTATGTGGTCGAAAGTGGTGCCGGCCTGCGCCGCAGCGCGCGCGTGCAGGTGCGTTCAGTGGTGCCTTCGCTCAACGGCATCCTCTCGGCGGCGGACGATGTGTATGTCGTTGCGTATGGCGAGACCGCCGTTCTGGATGTGCTGGCCAATGACAACATGCTGCCTGAAGGCGGCGCGTCGCTCTCGCTGTCTCCCGCCGTGCTGTGGTCCTCTCAACCGGGGCAACCGGTGCTGAGCGGCAACCGGTTCCTGTTCACCGCAACCAACGGCATGGATGTGCTGCGTTTTGCCTATACGGTTCATGCGGGCGGGCCGTCGGTGGCCTCCGCTGACGTGACGGTTCAGGTGATAGACCGGCGCGGGATGCTTGACGTTCAGGACGACACTTTCAGCGTGGCAACCGACAGCGCGTCGAACACGCTGGATGTTCTTGCTAACGACGTGCTCGTCACGGGGACCGGCGAGGCGCTACGTATCGCGGCGCTGCTGCAGCCGCCGGCGTTTGGCGCGGCCGTGCTCAACGCGAGCGAGACGTCAGTGGTGTATACGCCTGGCCCCGGCTTCATCGGGATCGAGCACATCACGTATCTGGCGACCGACCGGATGGGCGGCACCGGCACCGGCGTGGTCTCTGTCGTCGTGGGCAAGCCGGACACGGTGGTCGATTTCTTTACGGTTGAAGCCACCACGAATGAGGTGGTCATCCCGCTGGATGTTTTGGCCAATGACCGTGTGCACCCATTCCCCGGCGGGGCGATGACACTCATGTCGGTTGAACCGGCGGATGCCGCCATCGGCAGCATGCAGGTCAACGGAAACGGTGCGCTGTTGGCTTTCGCGCCCTCGAACGTGCTCGGCCAGGTTGATTACGACTACGTGGCGGCAGACGCCACGGGGCGCTCGGTGACCGGACGGGTGACGGTGGCGACGGTGGCTGCCGGGCTCTACGCGAATACCGACCGGTTTGTTGTCCGTGGCGGCGGCACTGGCTATCCGCTGGATGTGCTGGCCAACGACCGGAGTTATCCGGACGTCAACAAGACCTATTCGATCCTGAGTGTCGGGGGCGGGGAAGGTGCGCCCAGCGCAGGCGGCAGTGTCAGCGTTGACGGCAATCTTCTCTCCTACACGCCGGCGCCAGGATTTTTCGGCCAGGAGAGTTTTACCTATCTGATGAGCGATTCAGTTGCCACCCGGAGCGCATGGGTTACCGTGACCGTCAGCCGCGGGGATCTGTTTGCGAACGCGGACCGCTTCTCGGTGTTCTATGAGCTGGAAAGCGGCGGCACCGTCGCGCGAGCCTTCAGCTTGCCGGTTGTGCCGAATGACCGCATTCATCCCGCACTGGGCCAAACGATTCAGATTTCCGGCCTCGGTACAGGCGTGCATGCGCCGGACGTTTCCGGGGAAGTGAGCGTCGCGGCGGACGGTGTGACGCTCATCTATCGGCCGGGGACGATGCCTGCGCCCGTCTACGTGGAGCGCTTTGCCTACGAAATTACGGATGGCACCGAGCGGCGCGCCTCGGCCGTGGTGGAGGTCGAGGTCCGCAACCGTGCGGGCGCGTTGGATGTGCGGATGGGCGATGATGCGTTTACGGTCGCGCGCAACAGTCAGGAGAACAGCTTGGATGTGCTGCGTAACGACGGGGTGTTGCCAGGCTCGTCGGCGGGCTGGTCCGTGACCGGCGTCACGGCCTCGGCCTATGGCGGCACCGTCGCTGTGGACGGTATGGGCGTGCTCTACACGCCGCCTGAGAACTTTGTCGGTGAAGACACTTTCCTGTATGACGTGAACGATGGGTTAGGCGGCACAGGGCGGGCATGCGTGCGTGTCCGCGTCGGCGCGTTGCCCACCCTGCCGGATACGTTTGCCGTTCTCTCCGGGTCTGCCGAAAACGAGTTCGATGTAGTGGCCAACGATGCGCTCGATGATGCGTACACGGATGAATACGCGCTCGCGGACGTGTTCGGCGCAAGCAGCGGCGGTTGGGTCGGCCTGAGCCCGTCCAACACGGTCCTTTACACACCCGCAGCCTCATACGCCGGATCTTACCCGTACACGGAATCGTTCCTCTACGTCGTGGCCGATGATGCCGCAGGGAGCGTGACCGGATGCGTCAGCGTGACGGTTTACGAGCGGGGGAGTGACTGCAGCACAACGTCGGTGACGGTTCATGTAGCCGGACGCAACGATATCCCTGTGCTGCTGAACACTGCGCCGAATACGCCGATCACCGACAAGCAGACCGTACGGCCTTTTGCCGGAGTGACGGTGACCGAAGTGGATCAGCAGACGCTTGAACCTGTTGACGTGCTGGTTTGGTTGGATGATGCGGCGAAGGGTGTGCTGCAGGAGCTGGGCGGGTTTGTAGACTTGGGTGGCGGACGATATGGGTTGACTGCCGTTACGGCTGCGAGCGCCACGGCCCAGCTCCGCAACCTGCTGTTCGTGCCGACCGAAAACCGGATCACGGTGCCGACGACGGAAACGACGGTGTTTACGGTGCAGGTGACCGATAACAAGTCGGCGCCGGTTTCCGACGCACAGTCCGTCATCGCGGTGACTGCCGTCAACGACGCGCCGGTTATCATCGGGACCCGGTCCGGTCAGACCGTCTATGCGGCAACGCCGATCCGGCCCTTTGCGTCGGTGACGGTGCGTGAAGTTGACGACGAGACGGCGCAGCCGCTGGATATCACACTGAACGTGGACGCCCCGGACAACGGGACGCTCAGCCGTCTCGGTGATTTTGTCTGGGTTTCCAACGGTGTGTATCGCGCGATCGATCTCACGGCTGAAGCCGCCACGCTGCAGATGCGTCAGATGGAGTTTCTGGTCGGGCCGAATGTTGTCGCGCCGGGCGCGCCGCTGCTCACGGTGTTGCGAATCACGGTGGATGACCGTTTCGCGGAGCCCGTGGCAGACGGCGTGACGAGCGTCCTGGCCTTCAATGCTTACCTTGACACGGCGCAGCCTGACGACGCCGCCTTAAAGCGGAGTTTCGGGTTTGCGGTGGACATCCAGGCCGATACAGCGGTCGTGGGCGCACCGGGTACGGCGGTGAACGGCAGCGACTCCGGGTCGGCGTTCGTCTACCGGTTGCAGCCCGGTACCGAGGATACGTGGGAGGTGTGGCGTCAGTTGCAGCCGGAGACGGTGGACGCATCGGATAAATTCGGACACGCAGTTGCGATCAGCGGCGATCTGATTGCGGTCGGTGCCATCCAGGACGAAGTGGGCGGGCTGGCGGTCGGCTCCGTCTATCTCTTCCAACGTGACGTGGGGGGGGACGAAAACTGGGGGTTCTTGACGCGGATCGACCCGACCAACCTTCCGGCCGCCAGTAAATTCGGCTATGCGGTTGATCTGGACGGCGACATCTTGGCCGTCGGCGCGCCGGGGGCCACGTTGTCAGGCGCGTCGCCGGCGCCGGGTGCCGTGCTGCTTTTCGAACGGAACGCGGGCGGCGCGGATACGTGGGGCGAAGTGATGCGCTGGTCGCCTGACGGTCAGACCAGTCTGGCGTTCGGGACCGCGGTCTCGGTGTCGGGCGACCATCTGGTCGTGGGCGCCCCGCGGAACGTGACCGGGTTGCCGCCCGGCACGCCGCTCGGCGCCGCCTACGGCTTTGCGCGTGATGCGGGGGGGGCCGGTACGTGGGGATTCACGCAGCGGATCGTCGTGCCGACTGTGACAGCAGAGGCTGATTTTGGTTTCAGCGTGTCAGTGGCGGGGAATGTCCTGGCCGTCGGCGCGCCGAAGGCCAACCTCGGCGGGACGGAGTTGGGCCAGGTCTTTATCTATCAGAAACCGAATGGCGGCGGCGCGTGGGCGGAAGCTGCAACCCTTGATGCGCGTGCGGATCAGGGAGGCCATTTCGGCTGCGGCGTCTCGGTGAACAGGGATTTCGTGTTTGTTGCCGCGCCGGGATGGGGCGACACCAACGCGGTGTACGCCTATCTGTACCGGCACGCCCCGCAGGATCCTGCCGCCTGGCATCAGGTTGAACGCATCACCTGCCCGGTCGGCGCGCAATCTCTGTTTCCGCCCAGCGCGGCGGTGAGCTTCAAACAGGATGTCGCCATCATCGGCGTGACCGACAACATCCTGAGCCCGTACGGGTACACGGGTGTGGCCCACATGTACCGCTTCAAGTTCAACAATGCGCCGGCGGTCGCGGTGCCGGTGGAGGATCAATTCGCGGAATGGAATGAACCGTATGCCTTTGTCATTCCCGATACCATTTTCGTGGACCCCGATGTGGGTGACATGCTGACGGTGCAGCCTGCGCTGCTGACGGCCGGACACGGGCTCGCGCTGACGGACATGACGATCTCGGGGACGCCCTCGACGGTCGGAGAGATCCCTGTGCTGGTGACCGCGACGGATGCGAGCGGGGCAGCGGAAAGCGATGCATTCAACATCGTCGTGTTGGTTGACGGAACGCTGCTCGCTGCGACGCCGCGCGTCCTCTGGAATCTTGACAGGTTTGGCAAAGACGCGGCAAACCCTGAACTGGAACCGCTCGTGTGGGGCGGTTCCGCAAACCCTGACGGCGACGCGGCCGACAATGACCAGGAATATGCGTTTAGTGGCAATCCGACGGTGGAAGAGGCTGCCTGCGGCGTCATTCTGTTGACGCCGGCTGCGGACGGCAATATGACCGTCAGCTATGTGCGCCGTAAGGATGATCCGTCCCTGACCTATTCGGTCCAGGGGAGCGCCGGGTTGTCGCCGGCGGAGTGGGGCGATGTGGCGGTGTTTGTGTTGGATGAGCGGACGACCGTGATCGACAGCGCGTACGAACGCGTCGACGTGACGCTCGACGTGCCGGCCCTCGGCCCCATGATGTTCTTCCGTGTTCGCGTGACCTTCTGAGGGACGCACCGGCAACCGATTGATCAAGGAGACAACGAAAGATGAAACGTTTATCGCTCACGTCTGATCTGCTGAAGGTATGCGCGTTGCTCAGGTTGTGCCGAACAGCCGCGGGAGCCGCGCTTCTGGTGGCCGTCTGCGCGTCTGACGCGCGCGGCGGAGAGGTCGGAAACTTCGACGGTTTTTTCCTGAACATGTCGCCTTCCGGGAATTTTCTGTTGCCGACCTTACAAGGTACGGTGTCGGCTCGAATCGTCTCGGAAGCGGGACGGTTGACCGCGAAGGTCACGCTTCAAAGCGGCCGTCTGGTTTTCACGTCATCGGCGTGGGACAGTGACAACGGACAGGCGAGCAGCGTGGTCTTGAACGCCAGAAGCGGGGAGACCCTCTGGCTGTCGGTGACGAATGGCGTGAGCATGGAGGGGACCCTGTCCAACGGCTCGCTTGGCGATACGGTCTTGAGGCTGTTCGGCGGTCGCAATCTCTTCTGGGATCGAAGGGATGCGGCGGCGCAGGAGACGCTGCGTCTCTTCAAGGGCTACTATACGATGTCGTTGCCGAACAACGCCGTGCTCTGGCAAGGCGCTGCCCAGGCCGCGCCGACGGGCATCGGACATCTTTCCATGAAAATTGGCACACGCGGCAAGGCGAAGATCGGGGGGCGTCTTGCTGACGGCACGCGGGTCTCCCAGACCGCTCAGCTCATTTTTCTCGAAGGTATCCCGTTTGGATACGTGCCGTTCTTCGTGCCGTTGTACGGCCGGAACGGCTGGGCGGGCGGCATCATGACCATCGACCCCTCCAACGGCGTGATGGCGGCGCCATACAGGGTTTGCTGGGACAATCCCGGATCGGGACCGGACGGGTTTCAACTGACGATGAATCTGTGCGGCGGCTACTACCGGGCACTGAGCTGCGCGTGCGGTTGGAATGACGCGCCCGGCGTCACCTTTGCGCAGGCGTACCTCTTCTCTGCCGATCCGCCGTTGGGCATGTCTTACTACGATTCGCTCGGGCCAGTGAGTTTTGTCCCCGGTGCCGTGCCGCAGGAGATCGGCGTCTCGACCCGGTTGCCCGCTACGTTTGTGATGGCACGCGGCGTGAAGCCGGTCAAGCAGGAAGACGGCACCTATTTTTACCCCGCCGGGAACAGTGCGCAGGCGCGCTTGTCCTTCTCTGCCCGGACCGGCATCTTTAAGGGACGGTTCAAACTGTACGCCGATGGCGTGTCGACGGCCGGCAAGCCGACCCACAAAGCGGTGTCGGTCGTGTACCAAGGGGTCCTGACCCCCGTGCGCGATCCGGCGTATGCACTCTGGCCGACGGGCATGGGCTGCTATACGGTGCCGGACAAAGATCCCGCAGTGGCGCCGTATCGGGTGAAACGCTCGTTTCCGGTCTGGCTTGAGGACGCTCAGTAGATTTCCAGTTCTTGGATGCGCGCGACAGGCTCGTCGGATTGCGATGGGCGGGTGATGGCGAGCCGGACATGCCGGACGGTGGCAGGCGCGCCGAGCGTGCGCACGGTGACGGCTTCGGCTGCCCCGGTCACGGCATCAAGGTCATGCCAGACCGTCGCGTCAAGGCTGCCTTGCAGGCAGAAATCGCGGGTGTTAAAAACCGTCGGTTCCAGGCCGGCGACGCTTGCATGTTTGATAACGTAGCGAGCGACCGTCACGGGAGCGCCGAGATCCACGGCGATCCAATGCGGACCTGGGCAGTCGGTCGAGCGCCATGTAGATAAGCGATGCTCGGTCTTGCCGTCCACCGCGCGTGAGGCGAGCGCGCCGTTGCTGCTGGCGGTGGCGGTTTTGCCAAGGGCGAGGTTTCGGGGCGAACCCGGTCGGGATGCGCCGGCTTCTGCGTGGCGGTATAGGTCGATCCACAGGAAGCGCGGCCTGTAAACTTCGGTTGTCTTCGGCAGACTGCCGCCCTGATTGACATTATAGCTGATCAGCAGGCGTCCCGGCGGGGAAAGGTGAGGGTGCGCCTTGGCGTTGTAGGTGTAGGTGGTGTTACCGTTGAAGGGATTGTAGGTCTCCGGCTCCAGTGCGCGGTGAATGAGGATGCCTTCGCCAAAGGGGCCTGTCGGGGTCTCGCCGACCGCGATCATCATGTCGCGCGTTTGCACGTCGCGGCAGTAGACCATCAGATATTTGCCGCGGTACAGGCCTTCGGAAACAGGCGTCACGCTGAATTCGGCCGAGATGCGCCGCTGGAGGGTGGCGGCGTCGTGCGAGGCTGCGGAAATGTCCGCGCGCCATGCCCGGCCATCCCAGAATCGCCAGCGCTCGGGGTCGGCATACTCCTCACGCCGCACGCGCGCCACCACCGCGTCTTTACGAGAGCCTTCCCTCTTGCTGTCCCGGTATCCGTAGGCGTAGACGTAGCCGTCCGGGCGTGGGGCGCCCGCCGCTTCGGAAAGATCCATCAAGGCGACGCCGAACATGATGTCGCAAGACTCGTCTCGATGGAGCAAAGGAATACCCCGTTGCACGCCGACGCGTTTGAAGTCGGGCCTGCCGTTGACAAGCGGCAGGGTAATGAGGTCGAGCCGTACTGGCTTCCAGTCTTTTTCAGCGAACGCGGTGAGGAAAACGTTCTGGCCGATCGCGATGCCGTCATTCAACCAAACGTGCGTGCCGGTAAACAAGTGCCCGAGACCGCCGTCGGCCTGATCCCCAAAGTGGAACGAGATGGCGTCGTGCCGCGGCGTGGTGCCTTCGAGGCTCGCGGCTGAGTGAGAGGGCATGCCGCGGTCGGCGATGACGAGTGTCCGTGGATCGGCCTCGCCGATGCGCGTGTCGCTAAAGACAAAGAGAGAACGCGGCGAGGACCGCAGTCCGAGAGCCGCGTCATAGCCGTTCAGCGGGATCGAGTAGATGCCGTCCGCGCCGAGCCAGCCTGAGGTGCGTTCAAACAACGACGTCCATTCCGGCGCGCGCGTAACGGCGGGGGGGTGTTCCGTGCCCCCGGGAGCCGTGCTGCCGATCAGGCCGAGGCCGAGTGAAAACAGGAGCCGGAAGGTCATCGCGCTTGCCGCCCCCGCCTCACCCGGCCAGAGCACGGTTCATGCGTTCGATCGACTCGTCGATCTCGGCCGCGTTCTTGAAGCCTATCGTGACGGCATCGATCTCCGGCAGCGACATGGCGAACTGCATCGCCTTCTCGCGGTCATCGGGGTTGGTGAAGTCGCCGTTGCCGACCAGCTTCATGCCGATGACGCCGTGACGGTTCTGATGCATGATCGTGAGCTGCTCCAGCACCGGCTCGATGGTCGTGCCGGGCGCGTCCCACTTCATCGCCTCGCTGTCCGTGTGCTTGGCCTGTGGGTTGACGCGCACCAGATTGACCTCCACCCAGTCCGACGATGCGGCTACGCGCAACGCCGGCAGCGAGTGGCAGGAGATGCCTTTCGCGCGGATCTTGCCGTGGGCCTGCGCCTTGTCGATCGCCTCCATCAGCCGCGCACGCTCCTGCGGCCAGGTCGGCGTGATGGCACAGTGCAGCAGCACGCAGTCAATGTAGTCGGTCTGAAAGGTTTTCAGGTGGCGGTCAATCACCTCGTCCGGTTTTTCCGGATTGCCGCCGATCTTGGACATGATGAAAAGCTGGTCGCGCGGCAGGTCTTTGATCGCGCCGGCGATCCACTCGAAGGTTCTGTAGGATTGCGCGCAGTCCAGATACCGGATGCCGCGGTCGTAGGCGTCATGCACGAGGCGGTTGAAAGCCTCCTGGCCGAGATTGCGCTGCACATTGCCGCTGTTGCTGCCGAGTCCGATGCCGAGCCGGCTCAATTTGATGCCGGTCTTGCCCAGCGTGACGCGGTCAGTCGCGCAGCGCCGTCCACCCAGAGTGGCACAAGCCGGGGTCAGGGCCGATGCGGCCAGCACAGACGCGGATCCGGCCAGAAAGCCTCGCCGTGTGAAACACGTTCTCTTCATGAGTCGGTCCTCCTCGTTTTTGAGCATGAGCATGAATATGCGGGTATTCTATAAGACGGCCTCGTGACGGTCAAGAGCGGCGGATGTGATTCGAGCATTCGGGGTTCGGCGATGGTTCCGCATTGCGCGTAACAGGAAAAATACGGTAAGGTGAATCACACCTGTTGGTGAGGGCACGACGTAAGGAGAGCGGGTATGCGGAGAAAAAACTTCGGCCGGGCGATGGTGGTTCTTGCTGCGATGGCAAGCCTGTGCGGCTGCGTGCACCTGCGGATGCCGGCTGCGCGGACGTGGTCATGGAACTGGCCGCCGTGGACGCGGCGAGCCGAGGTGACGGCGGATGAGGCGCTGACGGCGGACGCGTCGGCCGGTGACGCGTCGGCGCAGTATACGTTGGGGTTTTCGCTGTTGTACGGCGAGGGGTTGCCGCGCGACGTGGGCGAGGGGTTGGCGTGGCTGCGGAAGTCCGGCGAAAGCGGTTTCCTGAAGGCGCAGGCGGCGCTTGGACTCCTGTATATGAAAGGCATGCCCGGCGATGTGTCAGTCGATGAGCGTCAAGCCGTGCAGTGGTTGGAGATGGCGGCCCGGCAGGGGCATGCGTCGTCGCAGGCGAGTCTAGGCGCGCTGTTGCTTTCGCAGAGCAGCGCCGTGCGCGATCCGGAGGCGGGTGTGGTGTGGCTGAAGCGTGCGGCGGGGCAAGGCGACGTGACGGCACAGGTGGCCTTGGGCCTGATGTATCACAAGGGCTACGTGGTGGCTCAGAATGATGAGGAGAGCGTGCGCTGGTACAGCAAGGCGGCCGGACAGGGACGTGCCGACGCTCAGACGCAGCTTGGAATCGCGCATTATCGCGGCAGGGGCGCGGCGCAGTCGTTCACCGAGGCGCGCGCCTGGTTCGAACGCGCCGCGGCGCAGGGCGATGCGCTGGCGATGTCCAATCTCGGCGTGATGGCGAGCCGCGGCGAGGCCATGCCGCGCGACGACGCGCGGGCGGTCGCCTGGTTCCGCAAAGCGGCGGAGATCGGCAACGATGACGGCCAAAGCAATCTAGGCGCGGCCTACTATAAGGGCATCGGCGTCGAACAAAGTTACACCGAGGCGCTGACCTGGTTCCGTAAGGCCGCCGATCAGGGACATGCGGGGTCACAGTTCAGGCTGGGCCTGATGCTGGCGTCCGGTCAGGGTGCCGTCGCGGATGCCGCGGCCGCCGCAGTGTGGGTCGATAAAGCGGCGCGGCAGGGTTTTCCGCCGGCCGTGAAATGGCTGAAGGAGATGGATGCCAAGCTTGAACCTTGAAACAAACGCTTTTTTTATCTCGCCATTCCACTTTCAGCGTTCAGGGGGCCGACAGGGGAGGCGCATCATGAGGGTCATGTCGCTGGGATTCGGGGCGGTTTTAGTTGGATGCAGGGTTTTGGCTGGCAACGGGAATCTTCTGGTCAACGGCGGGTTCGAGGCGGAGCTGGCGCCGGCATGGGAGCGCCGCACGCCAGAGGACGCGTCGCGCAAGATCTACCGCGCCTCAGGCGAGGGGCGTACCGGCGCGGCGGTTATCGGCTGTGGAGCCTAAATCTCGGCACGCCGGGCTGCCCGCTCTACTTCCTGTATGCTGCGGCGCACGGCGCAGAGTGGGAGCCGGGGTACGGACTGATGACGTTCGCACGGCACGTTTCGGAGGGCAGGCTGTCCGGCGTGGTGGACCTTGCCAAGGTTCGGGTTAAGATCATTCCCGTCTTGAATCCGTCGGGCTACGACAGGATGGGCAGGCAAAACGCCAACGGGGTTGATCTCAACCGGCAGGGGGATTACCGCTGGGAGCATTTCAAAGGGCGCGACAGCAATAACGACGGTGTGTGGGGCCCGGGTGATTACGACTGGAAGGGCACAGCGCCCTTGAGCGAACCGGAGGCCAAAGTATATCACCGCATCAGTCAAACGCCTGAGTTACACGCCGTGCTTGATTTTCACGCCAACTCCAGCGCGAAAAACAACAGGATTGGTTTTTTAGCCGCGACCGGCCACCCGGACAGTGAAGACCTCGCGGAAAACTTTCAGCGTACGGCCCTGCTCCGGTTGCGCGGCAGGCACCTGTTGCGTCAGAATGACGAGCAAGACGCGTCGCCGTATCTGCTGGACGACGTGAGCATGGGCAGTGGATCGCCTTATCTGATGAACACTAGCGCCAAAGGCCGCTTTGGGGTGCTGATCGAGTTAAACGGCATCTACCGCGAGTCGTACGGGACGCTGATGCAAACCGATGTGACGTGCGAACTGTGCCGGGCGCTGTTCATTGCGTGTCCGCCAGCCGCTTATTGAGCGCGCGCGCCGACCGGTCCGCCGTCTGTCGCGAGCGTGCTGCCGGGCGAGCCCGGCTTGAGACGGTAGTCGCGCCCGGCAGGATTCACGAATTGCGGTTCGGCGACGAGCGAACCTTGATCGAGATCCAGCTCCGATTGGTAGCGGGCGAAATCCCCTTGCTCGTAATCCGTTTTTTCCTGCCAACGCATGATCGGCTTGTCCGGCGACCAGTAGAGGTTGTTGGACATGGCCAGGCGACTGGTCCAGGTGTTCCACCTGCGTATGCAGCGGTCGCTGCTGCGGCAGAAGATGTTGTTGCGCACGATGAAGGCAGAAGTCTGCGACGGGTTGGGATAAAGCATCAGATGTGCGCCGTTGGGGTTGGGGCGCTGCGCGTGGGACCAGCAGATGCCCGCGTCGACGCAGGTGTTGAACTCAAACACGATGTTGCTCGTGATCGCCGACTCCGGACGATTCCAGAATTCGAAGGAGTATTCGGAGTTCCAGATCACGTTGTCGCGATAGGTAATGTTGATCTGGTGGGAATCATCACTGTTGCCTTGGTTGGTGAGGGCGGCGTCGTAGACCTCCCAGATGCGGTTCCGCTCGACCAGGTGGTCGCTGGCGGCGCCCCAAAACTCAATGGCGTTGCCGTATCGCACAGGGTAACGGCTGCCGTCGGCACGAGTTTTCCAGTACTGTAGGCCGCCGCCGATCCACGAGAGATCACAGTTGCGGATGGTGATGCGCCGGGTGCTGCCGCCGCCGAAACCGTGCGCCGCGCCGTAGCGAAGCGCCAGCCCGTCATATATCAGGTCATGGCAATTGCCTTGGCTGATGATACTCTTGGTCAAAGCCAACTCAACACTCTTGAATTTGACTGCCGGATTTTCGTCACAGGCCACAAGCACCCGCTTGGATTCCGGGTCGTACCAGTAGTCCAGAGGGGCTTTGACATCTTCCTGCGACCACTTTTTGACGCCCCATTGCTCGCCGTGGTTGAGAATCAAAATGCCCACGTCGAAAAGGATCGGCGTGCAGTGCTCGACGCTCGCCTCCCACAGCCCGAGCGCCTCGAAATCAAACACCGCGCCGGCCGGCAGGATGTCGCCCAGATTCATGTGCAGGCGCGGTGCCTCGACCGTTTGCTGCATCATCAAGATCACGTCAAAGGTTTGCCAGTCCGCGCCGATATTGATCCGCGTGTCGCCGGCGAGCGCGGTGAGGTAGGGCGCGCGGTTGCGGATGGCCCGCACGGCGTTCAACGTAAAGGGAATCGTCGAGCGGGCGCGCAGCCGCAGCGCCATACAGGGCTCGAGCCGCGAGACGGTGGGCCCCCAGAGCTGAATGTGGTTGCTGGCCTTGCCCGCAGCTTCGCAGGTGACGCGGGTGAAGGCCGCGCCCTCCTCCTGCATGCGCTCGAGGCGTACGGCGGCACCGCGCTCGTTGTGCGCGATCCACGCCGCACCGCGCAGGTCCGCGCTCTGGCCGAGCAGGCGCGGCTCGAATTTCTGGGTGGCCCACAGGCCGGGACGGATCTCGCTCCACTCGTCGCCCTTGTCGCGGGCCGCGGACCCTTGCAGAATCGGCTTGGCACCATCGCCGTACGCGCCGTAGAGGATGCGCGCGCCGGACGATCCGCTTTTCGGCACAAGCTGTCCGCGCCAAAGTCCGCCGCGCTTGAACAGCACGCGGTCGCCCGGGATCAGCGCGGCCGCGTTGACTTTTGCCAGTGTCTTCCAAGCGGCGGTGGCGTCTGTGCCGGACGCAGTGTCGCTCCCTTTTTCGCTGTCAACATAAAAGGTGGCGGGAGCGGCGCGTTCGGCACAGGAGGCTGCGGCCGCGCAGAGCGCGAGCGCGAGGGAAGCAAAACGTGTTGAGACGATCATACGGTTTTCCTTTCGCAGCGTGATAAACAGGGGTTGTGAACAACAACTCATTGGGGCGCGGGCCAGCGTGCGCCGACCGGCCCTCCGTCCGTCGCTAGGGCGCATCCTGGAGAGCCGGGGTTGAGGCGATAGTCGCGCGCGGCGGGGTTCGCGAATTGCGGTTCGGCCACGAGCGAGTTATGGTCCAGCCCCAACTCCGATTGGTAACGGGCAAAGTCTGCCTGCTCGTAATTCGTTTTCTCCAGCCAGCGCAGGATCGGCTTGTCCGGCGACCAGTAAAGGTTGTTGTTCAGGGTCAGGCCCGTGCGCCAGTCATTGAACATGCGCGTGCAGCGGTCGCTGCTGCGGCAGAAAATGTTGTTGCGGATCACGAAGTTGGTGGTTGCCGAGCGGTTGTTATAGAACATCAGGTGTGCGCCGTTCGGGTCCGGACGCTGGTTGTGCGACCAGCAGTCGCCGGCATCCACGCAGGTGTTATGCTCGAAAAGGATGTTTTCGGTGCGTCCGCGATTCCAGAACTCGAAAGAGTATTCGGCCTGCCAAATGATGTTGTGGCGGTAGACGATGCCGGTCTCGTTGTCGTCCACACCCTGGTGGGTGAGCGCGGCGTCGTAGATCTGCCACAGTCGGTTATATTCAACCACATGGTCATGCGCATGGCCCCAGAATTCGATGCCGTTGCCGAAGCGCACCGGATAGCGGGAACCGTTTTCGCGCGTTTTCCAGTACTGCAAACCGCCGCCGATCCAGCAGATGTCGCAGTTGCGGATGGTGATGCGGCGGGTGGTGCCGCCGCCGAAACCGTGCGCCGCGCCGTAGCGCACGGCGAGCCCGTCGTAGAGGATGTCGTGCCGGCCGCCCTGTTCGATGATGTGCCGCGTCAGGGCTAACTCCACACTGGTGAAGGCGTCGGCGGGGTTGGCGGGCCAGGCCAAAAAAATCCGCTTGTTGTCCGGGTCGTACCAATAGTCCAAAGGCGTTTTGACATCATCCAGCGTCCACTTCTTAACGCCCCATTTCTCCCCGTGGTTGAGGATGACAATGCCGACATCCAGGTTGATCGGCTCACAGTGCGCGATATCGGCTTCCCACAGACCGATCGCCTCGAAGTCAAACACCGCTCCGGCCGGCAGTATGTCGCCCAGCGAGAGGTGCAGGTGCGGTGTGCCAAGCGTTTGCTGCCGGGTCAAGACGATGTCCAAGGTCTGCCACGCCGCGCCGAGCGATTGCGCGCTGGCGCCGGCCAATGCGCACGAATAAGGGGCGCTGTTGAGGATCGCCCGCACAGCGAGCAGAGCGAAGGGACGAGTCGAGCGGGCGCGAAGCCGCAGGACCATACACGGTTTGACCAGCGCGACTGCCGGACCCCAAAGCTGGATGTGGTGGGGAGCCTTGCCGGGTGTCCCGCAAGTGACACGTGTGAAGGCTGATCCCTCTTCCTGCATGCGCTCGAGCCGTACCGCCGCGCCGCCTTCATGATGCCGGTGCCATTCCGCGCCGCGTAGGTCTGCCGGTTGGCCGATCAGGCGCGGTTCCAGCTTGCGCGTGGCCCACAGGCCGGGACGGACTTCGCTCCACTCTTCGGACTGGTCGCGCGCGACCGAACCTTGCAGGATCGGCTTGGCCCCGTCACCGTACGCGCCGTAGCGCACGGGCGCGGATTCATTGCCGCTTTTGGGTTCGAGCCTTCCGCGCCACAGGCCGCCGCGCTTGAAAAGCACCTGGTCGCCGGGGATGAGATCCGCCGCGTTGACCTTGTCGAGCGTGCGCCATGCCGCTTTTGGGGTCGAGCCGTCCGCGCCGTCGTTACCCGCTTGGCTGTCGACATGGAAAACGGCAGGCGCGACACGCTCCGCACACGCGGAGCCGGCGGCAAGCCCGAAGGATACGACGATCCCTGCAAAACGATTCATGCGAATTCCCTTTGTTTCAAGCGGGCTGCCCCTCATACACAGCCGCTACATCGTGTCCAGTGTAATGGACGCCAAAGTGGGAATCAATGCACGAAATGGTCGTAAATTTATACGATTTGGACGCGGCCGTGCGCTGTCTGTCCGTGGTGCGCGGCGTCGGCCAGCAGGCTGAAGGCTTTGTCAGGCCCTGCGTCCTGCAATCGCGCGGCGGCCGCTTCGGTCAAGGCTGGCAGGGCGCCGACTGCGGCGTAAAAGGCGTTCCGTCGCGCGGGGTCCGGGAACTCCGCCACGGCGCGCGCGCCGAGGTAGGGCGCTTCCGCGTACCGGGCCAGCACACTCTGGCCGATCATGACCTGCATGCCCTGCACAAAGACGGGGGCATAACGGTGAAGCACGGGGCCGGCCAGTTCATCGACGAACGGCAGTCCGCCTTTGTTCATTTCGGTGCCGATGTTGACCGGCAGGTCGCGCGCGACACAGCCGGCAATGATCTCGGCGAGCTTGGCCTGTTTGACGGCCGCCTCGTCGGGACGCTTGAGGTTCCAGTTGCGGTCCGGGATGATGTTGAGCGCGGCGCAGCCTTTGGCGGTCATGAGGTCCAGCAGTCGGCCGGCGTCGGCCTCGCCGCCGCTGGTGCCGTCCAGCCAGGCGATGGTGGGAATGGCGTCGCACGCCTTCACCCAGCGCGTGAAGTCATCCGCCAGCGGGAAGGTCTCCTCGTCCGGCTGGATGTAGCCGATGCCGCCGCGTTTGGCCAGCGCGTTGCGGATCAGATCCTCGAGTTTCGGCAGGACCGCCTCGAGCGCGGGGTAAGCGGCGGCGTCGCAGGCGAGCAGCGGCGCCCAGAAGACCGCGCGCGCCGCGGCGTCGGCAAACGTCTTTTCAGCCTGGACGCGGTAGGCGCGAACGATGTGACGCTCGGTGGCGACGCCTTTAGGGGTCAGCGGCAGCACGTCGCGCGCGTAGTCGATCGCGATTGCGGGCAACGCGGCGTTGACGCGGGCGATCAGCGCGAGATTGCGTTCTTGCGCACCCTCGCGGAGCGCGGACAGGGTCGCGGCCTGCGGCGTGCCGGCGGCAGGCTCGCGGACGAAGCCGCAGCCCATGATGTAGGTCACGCCCGGCTCGCCCGGCGAGCTGATGTCGCAGGCGGCCAGCTCCGGCACGTAGGCGCGGGTCTCCAAATGAACGGCGGTGCGCAGCGCCAACAGGCGGCCGGCGGCGAGGAACTCCTCAAGCCCGTCGAGCACGTCGAAGTCGCACAGCGCCGCGGCGCACAGGCCGCGCGACCGGCATTCGTACGCCACGCGCGACGGCGACCAGCCGTCGGCGTTGTACGAAAAGAACGAATGGCAGTGCATGTTGAAGTTCGTGCCCGGCGCGGGGAACGTTCCGGCGGCGAGCGCGTTGAGCGCGGCGGCGCGCGTTTCAGGTGAAAAGCTGTCCAGCGCGGCGGTTTTCTCTGAGGTCATAGGACTCCTTCAACAGGCCTGATTGCAGGCGCTCAGCGTTACGCCGTCCGGGCGCGGTCGTTGTATTCGCCGGTCCGCGTGTCGATGCGGATCACATCGCCTTCATTGATAAAAAGCGGGACGGCCAGCTCATACCCGCCTTCGACGGTGGCGGGCTTGGTGACCTTGCCGGCGGCGGTGTTGCCTTTGGCACCGACGTCGCACTTGATCACCGTGCGCTCGACCAGATTCGGCAGCTCGAGATCGATCACCTTGTCGTTGAAGAAGAGGGCGTCGACGGGCATGTCGTCCATCAGGAAGTACTTGTTGCGGCCGAGCACCGCCTCGCTGATCGTCAGCTCTTCAAAGTTCTCGTCCTGGAACACATATTGGCCGCCATTTTCATACGAGAAGCGCACCTGCTTCTGGATCAGCTCCGGTTTCTCGAACTTGTCGTTCGAGCGGAAGCTTTTGCTCATGGTCGTGCCGGTCAGCATGTTCTTCAGCTTGCAGTTGTAGATGGCCTGTCCTTTGCCGGGCTTGCTGAAGTCAAACTCCGTGACCAGCCACGGTTGGCCGTCGTCCAACTGGATTTTTGCGCCTTTGCGCAGATCGGATACGTCAAGCATAGTCATCCTCTAGGGTTAAAAGTGCTCCATGTTACAGAGGGTCACGGCAGCCTGTCAAGTTGCGCGACGCGCAGAGCAGAGGGGCGCATGGCAGTTCTGTTGGTGGATACCCTGCTTAATCGTAATCTTAATCGTAATCCTAATCCGCTAACCGCC